>JBBSQO010000213.1:0-4804 GCA_038244025.1 Propionibacteriales bacterium | reverse complement strand
GTGAAGGCGAGCATGGCGCGTCGGCCATCGGGGGCCTGCAGCAGCACCACCGACATTTCGGCCTCCTTGTCGGTGCTTTCCTTGGCAGCGCTTTCCTTGACAGGGGTGCCCGCTCCCTTGCTGGCGACGGCAATCACTCCGACGAGCACCCGTTCCCCGCAGAGCTGGGCGACCGCGCTGAGGTAGGGGGCCTGATCGCCTTGCTCCGCGGCGGCCCGTACGGCAGCACGAATTTCCCCGGAAGCCGCGCCGTCGTCATCCCCGAAGGCAGATTCGGCCAGGATACGCATCTGTGACATCAGTGATCAGCCTATGCACTGCCACCCGGCTGGCCAATTCGACCATGCCAACCGGTTACGGGCCAATCGCTTACGGGCCAATTTCATCGGGCTCCGGCCCCGTACACCCAACAGCTTCGGTGCCCCGATCCTTCCCAGAGCGTGAACGACCCTGCGTCGCTGACTCAATTCGGATTACGCTGACCCGATGGATACACCACACCCGATGGACGCCGCACGCCTGCCTTACCGGCTGCTGACCGGCACGGACGATCGCGCCTTTTGCGAGAAGGTGTCGGCGGCCCTGGCTGAGGGATACCGGTTGTACGGCTCACCGTCGATCAGCTTCGGTGGAAACCGGATGGTGACCGCGCAAGCGGTGGTGCTCGATGAGCTGCCCGGTCAGGATCTGGACCTGTGACCGATCAGACGAACAGCCCACACCAGAGCAGCTCCTGGCGGCCGGCCACCCAGGCCGTGCATGGCGGGGTCCAGCGCTCCCAGTTCGCCGAAACCTCCGAGGCGATCTTCCTCACCTCCGGCTATATCTATCCCTCGGCCGCCGAGGCGGAGGCCGCATTTGCAGGTGAGGTGGACCGCTATCTGTACTCCCGCTTCGGTAACCCGACGGTCGCAGTGTTCGCCGAGCGACTCAGGCTGCTGGAGGGCGCCGAGGCCTGCTTCGCCACGGCCAGCGGCATGTCGGCGGTCTTCAACTCACTGGCCGCGATGGTCAAGGCCGGTGACCGGGTGGTGGCGGCCCGCAACTTGTTCGGGTCCTGCTTCGCCGTCCTGAACGAGGTACTGCCGCGCTGGGGTGTGAACACCGAGTTCGTCGATGGTGCCGACCTGGGGCAGTGGGAGCAGGCCCTGGCCGACGGTGCCCGTGCGGTCTTCTTTGAGTCGCCATCCAACCCGATGCAGGAGATCATCGACGTCCGGGCCGTCTGTGACCTGGCCCATGCGGCCGGCGCGACGGTCATCGTGGACAACGTGTTTGCCACCCCGATCCTGCAACGCCCGCTGGAGTTCGGTGCCGATGTGGTGGTGTACTCGGCGACCAAACACATCGACGGTCAAGGCCGCACGCTGGGTGGCGCCATCCTCGGGCCCGAGGAGTTCATCAACGGCGACGTCAAGACGTTGATCCGGCACACGGGTCCATCGTTGAGCCCCTTCAATGCCTGGGTGCTGACCAAGGGGCTGGAAACCATGAAGATGCGGGTTGAGCACTCCTCAGCCGCTGCCCTGCGGATCGCCGGCTGGCTGGAGGGGCAGTCGCAGGTCAACTGGGTCCGCTACCCGGGGCTGGCATCCCACCCCCAGTATGAGCTCGCGCAACGCCAGATGTCCGCCGGTGGGACGGTCGTCACCTTCGAGGTCCAGGGCGGCAAACGGGGTGCCTTCGCCGTCCTGGACAAGCTGCAGATCATCCAGATCTCCAACAATCTCGGTGACACCAAGTCCTTGGTCACCCACGCAGCCACCACCACCCACCGCCGGATGGGGCCGGAGGGGCGTGCCCTGATCGGTATCACCGACGGTCTGGTGCGGCTGTCGGTCGGTCTCGAGGACGTCGACGATCTGCTCGACGACCTGGGCCGTGCCCTGGCCTGACCTGGGCCGAGCCCAGGCGAGGCAGAGCCACTCCGGGGCAGCGGCGGGCTATCCCTGATCTGCCCAGTTGTCCTGGTGTGGCAGCCTTGAGGCATGCCCGGAGATACTGTCCTGTTACCGCTCTGCGTCGGCCTCTCGCTGCTGGGCGTGATCGCGACCGGTGTCGCCTGGCGCCGCGGCAACAAGGGCCGGGTGATCCAGGGAGCCGGATTGGCGCTAGCCCCGATCGCCCTCTACCTGACGGGGCTCCTCGGCCTGCTCTGGAACGGCGCCGTGGCCGTCATCCACTGGGCCGCCGGCATCATCTTCTCCCCCGTCATCTGGGCCGGTATCGCGTTGTTAGGGCTGTGCCTGGTGCTCTGGGTTGTCGGCGGCGCTGTAGCTGGCCGGGTCAACCGTCGTAAGGCCGTCGCTCGCGGCGCGGCCAAGAGCACGCCAACCGCGGCCAAGGGCACGTCAGCCGCGACCAAGGGTATGACAGCGAAATCTGGACCGCAGGCCACCCGGAAGTCGGCCGCACCGCCCGTCGATGACGAGATGGCGGAGATCGAGGCGCTGCTCAAGTCGCGCGGCATCGAATAACCCCGCGTCAGCCTTGAGCCAGCGGCAGGCTCACAAGTCGCGAGGCTCACCGAGAAGCGCCCGCGAGGTACCAGTGACCGGAGACGTTGGTCATCGTCAACTTCAGGGTCCGGCCCTGGATGGTGACGGGGACACGCGCGGTGTCTCCCGTGATGGTGGAATCGCCCACCGAGATATCGGACTTCTTGACCCTCCCCGCACCGAGTTGGCCGAAGACCGCCGAGCAGTCGCCGAGTTTGGCGGCCAAATCGGGAAGGAACGCCTGTTTCATCGCCTTGCAGTCACGGTTGAGGAAGGCATCGACATAGTGGTTCACTGTCGCCTCCGGGGTGCCGGCCGCTTTCTTGGGGCTGGCCGACTGGGCGCCGGTGGACCCGGGCGCGGTCGGCTTGGTGGCGGGCGACCGGGGAGCTGGCGTCCCGGCCGTCGATGGGCTGCTGCTCGGCGCGGCGGCGGAGGTTGGCTGCCCGCCCGGCGATGGCGACTGCCCGGCATCCGGCTTGCCGTTGCTACAGCCGGCCAACAGGGTGCCCAGCAGGGTGCAGAGCGTAATACCGGTCACCAACAGGGCTCTGACGGGGCTTCGAGTCATGGGCCCGATAGTATTTGCTAGGTTCAGGACTGGACAGAGAGACTCGCCGGCTGGTCAGCCCTGGGACTGCCGCCGCAGATACTCGGCATGCTTGGCCTTCAGCAGAGCCATGCCACGGACAGCGCGTTCCCCATCACTGGTCTGGACACCCATGATCTGGCGCTTCTCGGTGTCCAGATCGGTCTGGACGCCGGTGCCGTCGGCCGGCAGCAAGAGCACGATTCCCCAGGGGTCACCCCGGCGCAACAACAGCTTGTGCACCCGCTGCCAGGTGACGTGATGGGTCCGCCAGCCATTGCGCAGCACCAAACCTTGATCATCGGCCCGGACATAGCTGCGGGTCAGGGACAAGATCACCGCCGGTACGGTGGCCAGCATCAGCAGGAGCGTCAGCGCCTGAAAGAGGGTCATCTGGGCACGAATGTGAGCAGGCAAAGCGAACCAGCCGGCAGCGAAGACCGCCACGGTCAGGATAATGATGCTGGTGCCGACGATCCTCAACCGGCGAGGACGAAGCGTGATCACCTCTGGCACCGACCTGGAACTGTCTGCCTCAGCTCTGCCTCCGGGACTGGCCATGGCTACAGACGGCAGGCGGCGATATCGGTGACCAGGATGGCTCTGGCGCCAAGCTCCCACAAGTCATCCATGATCAGCTGCGCTTCCCGGCGGGGAACCATCGCCCGGACGGCATGCCACCCCTGTCTGGCCAGCGGCGAGACGGTCGGCGACTCGAGCCCCGGCGTCAGGGCACAGGCCTGATCAACAACCTGGTCAGAAACGTCATAATCCATCATCACGTAGTTCCGCGCCACCAGGACACCGTTCAGCCGCCGGACCAGCGAGTCCAGGCCGGGTGAGGGTTCGGTGCTGTCGCGGCGGATCAGAATCCCCTCCGACTGCAGGATCGGATCGCCGAACAGCTCCAGGCCCGCCTGCCGCAGGGTAGTCCCGGTCTCGACCACGTCGGCGATCGCGTCGGCCACTCCGAGCCGGATGGCGCTCTCCACGGCCCCGTCCAGCCGGATCATCCGAGTCGAGATGTCGCGGTCTTGCAGATATGCATTCAGCAACCCAGGGTAGGAGGTGGCCAGTCGGAGACCGTCCAACTTGTCCACTGTCATCCCGCTGCCAGCCGGGGCGGCGAAACGGAACCTGCTCTCACCGAACCCGAGCGGCATCACCTCGGTAGCGGCGGCGCCGGAATCCAGCAGCATGTCGCGGCCGGTGATGCCGAGGTCCAGGGTGCCTTCCCCGACATAGACGGCGATATCGCGGGGGCGGAGATAGAAGAACTCCACATTGTCTGGTTCGTCCAGCAATACCAGCTCCTTGGAGTCGGCGCGCTGTGCATAACCGGCCTCCCGCAACATCTCGGCCGCGGCCTCCGCCAGGACACCCTTGTTGGGAACGGCCACTCGCAACAGCGGCTGGGAAGGATCCACGCCGCTCATCTAACCAGCCCGCTACAGATGCGCATAAACGTCATCCAGGTCAAGATCGAGTGCGAGCATCAGCACCTGCAGGTGGTACAGCAGCTGGCTGATCTCCTCCGCCGTCTCGTCCCTCGACTGGTACTCGGCCGCCATCCACACCTCGGCGGCCTCCTCGACGATCTTCTTGCCGATCTCGTGTACGCCCGCGTCCAGCCGGGCCACCGTGCCGGAGGTGGCCGGACGGGTAAGGGCCACGTGGTGCAGCTCGGCGAAGAGGCCATCAAAAGTCTTGGGCACCT
>JBBSQO010000212.1:0-4809 GCA_038244025.1 Propionibacteriales bacterium | reverse complement strand
TCACTGGTGAGATCAAGCCGAAGGGCAAGCTGCCGGTCGACATTCCGACGGCAGAGGACCCGGACCAGGTGCTCTACCCGTTCGGGTACGGGCTCAGTTGGTAGGAAGGCTGGGGCTGGTAGGAAGGCTGGGGCTGGTAGGGAGGCTGGCGATCAACGCGACAACCGACACGATGGGTGAACGTCACCTGCAGCGAAGGGAAGGCTGAACACCATGACGGTAAGCAGAAGAGGAATCCTGGCGGCAGCCGGGATCGGCGCGGTGGCCACCGCAGGCAGCGCCCTCATCGGCACTGCCCAGGCGGACGAGCCAGACAGCCATGGTCGCCACCACGGCCAGCGGATCGTCAACGGCGCAGACATCGCCGCCGCGGACGGCTGGAAAATTCTCCAGGGCCGCCGCGTCGGCGTCATCACCAACCCCACCGGGGTCTTGGCGGACTTCACCAGCATCGTCGATGACATGGTCGCCAGGAAGGTCAACGTGGGTGCGGTTTTCGGCCCCGAGCATGGCTTCCGCGGCACCGCGCAGGCCGGTGAGAGTGAGGACACCTTCGTCGACGAACGCACCGGCGTCACCGTCTACGACGCCTATAGCGCTAACGTCGCCACCCTGGTCGGCTTCTACCAGCAGGCCAAGGTGGACACCATTGTCTTCGACATCCGCGATGTCGGAGCCCGCTTCTACACCTACATCTGGACCATGTGGACCGCGATGCAGGCTGCCGCCACAACCGGCGCCCGATTCGTGGTGCTGGATCGGCCGAACCCGCTGGGCGGCAAGGCCAGGGGACCGGTGCTGAAGCAGGGTTACGAGTCTGGGGTCGGCGAGCTGGAGATCGCCCAGCAGCACGGCATGACCGTCGGTGAGCTGGCCCGCTTCTTCAACGGGACCTTCATGAAACGCGTCGGCCTCAAGCCGATCAAGGAACTTGATGTGGTCAAAGCCCACGGCTGGCATCGCGAGATGACCGGCCCCGACGATGCGCCGCACTGGGTTCCACCATCGCCGAACATGCCCACACCGCAAACTGCCACGCTCTATCCCGGCACCGGCATGTTTGAGGCAACGAACATGTCCGAGGGCCGTGGCACCACCCGCCCGTTCGAGCTGATCGGCGCACCCTACGTCGACTACAAGTGGGCGGCCGCACTCAACAAGCACAACCTTGCCGGGGTGGAGTTCCGGGAGGCCTACTTCGTGCCCACCTTCTCCAAGAACGCGGACAAGGTCTGCGGCGGTGTCCAGGTCCACCTGATGGACGAGAAGAAGGTGGACGCGATCACGGTCGCCGCCCACATGCTGGTTGCTGCCAGGGACCTGTACGCCGGCTTCGACTGGCGCGGTGACGGTGGTCGCTGGATGGACCTGCTGACCGGCTCAAGCCGGTTCCGGAAGCAGCTCGACGCCGGTGCCAGTGCTCAGAGGATCATCGCGGCCTGGCAGCCCGAGCTGAAGAAGTTTGTTGCCGATACGGCGAAGTTTCTGCTCTATCGAGGGCGGCGCTTGTGAGGCATGAGATGAAGTGCGACCGCGCCAAGATCCGGACCCGCAAACTCTTCACGTCCGGCGTCGCCTCGGTGGCCATTGTCGGCCTCGTCTGGGTCAGCACAGCGGCGCCAGCCGTGGCGCGGCCGCGCCACGATCACGGACAGCACCACTCCGGCCGGTTCGATGTGGTGCAGAGCGGTTTCATGACCGCCCGGACCACCCTGGACAACGCCAGCCCTCGCTCCATGGGGCTGGACCCGGCACCCATCAAGGCGGCCTGGAACCAGATCGATACCTTCGCCAACCCTGCCGATCCCGAGACCAAGCCGTTGTATTCCTCGGCCGTCGGAGTCATGGGTCACCAGGGCAAGATCGTCAGCCAGCACCACCTGGGCTACTCACTTCAGTACGCCGATGGCGAGGGCACCAAGCTGCCCGGGGACCAGCGGATCAAGGCGACCCAGGACACCATCTATGACTTGGCGTCCATCACGAAGCTGTTCACCTCGACCCTGATCATGCAGCTGGTGGAGCAGGGCACGATTGATCTGGATGCCCCGTACGCGACGTACCTGCCGGAGTTCGCCAACCACGATAAGGAAGCGATCACGATCCGGCAAATGCTGACCCACACGTCGGGCCTGGTTCCTGATTTGCCGCTATGGAGCGACTATCCCGACCACGCTTCGAGGATCAAGGCGGTGATGGACACCACCCCCGCAACCAAGCCGGGTACGGCGTACACGTACTCCGATCTGAACCTGATCTCGCTGGGTGTGCTGGCCGAGAAGATGACGAACAAGCCGCTGGACGTGCTGCTGCAGGAGCGAATCGCCAAGCCGCTCGGACTGCGGGACACCGGCTACAACCCGGACCCGGCAAAGAAACACCGGATCGCGGCCACCGAGTTTCAGACCAAGCCCGATCGCGGCATGGTCTGGGGCGAGGTGCATGACGAGAACGCCTGGAGTCTCGGCGGTGTGGCCGGCCACGCGGGCGTCTTCTCCACGGCTCATGACATGTCGATCCTGGCCCAAACCATGCTGAATGGTGGATCCTATGCCGGGGCCCGGATTCTCAAGCCGGACAGCGTCGAGGCAATGATCACCAACGAGAACACGGAGTTCCCGAGCGACAGTCACGGTCTTGGCTTCGAGCTGAACCAGATGTGGTACATGGGTGGCTTGGCCAGTCCCGAGACGGCTGGACACACCGGCTTCACCGGCACCTCGCTGGTGATCGACTTCAAGTCCCGATCATTCGTGGTGCTGTTGACCAACGGCGTGCACCCGAGCCGGAGCTGGGGATCGACAAACCCGGCCAGACGGGCCGCCGCTAATGGACTTGCCGCCGCGCTTGCGGTGAAGCCGCGCAAGGGACCGACCGAATGGTTTGGCGGCGCGGCCAACCTGTCAGAGCACACGCTGCAAACCGCGCTGTCCGGTGGGCATGGGGCCACGCTGCGGTTCGACACCTTCGCCGACAACGAGGCGACCGACGTCTTCGCGCTGGAAACCTCGGCCGACCAAGGAAAGAGCTGGAAGCTGCTGCCGTTCAGCGTGACCACCGGCAAGGGCCAGGACCAGACCACGGCGCAAACCGACGGCACCTGGAACAACCAGGGCAACCGTACCTGGGGGAAGGTCGAAGCTGTTCTGCCCAAGGGCCAGCAGCTGGTCCGCTGGCGCTACACCACCGACACCAACACCCTTGGTCGCGGTGTGTTCGTCGATGATGTCAAGGTGACCATTGGTCACCACACCATCTTCAACGGCGAACGTCAGTCCCGGCTCTTCACCGCTGACGGCTTCACGGAGGTGCAGCGCTAGGGTTACGGGACGCTCGGGGAGCCGCTTGGTTCAGGCTGCGTGCGGGGCCATCGTCACGATGAGCTCAGCGTTGAGCGCTGCGGAGATGCGCTCTGGCACCGGGATCGTCGGCACGGCACCGCCCGCTTCCAAACGCGAAAGGGCGGGCTGGGTCATGCCGGCCCGGGCAGCAAGTTCGGTTTGGGTCAGGCCGTGGCAGGCTTCGCAGATCTTCTGTGCCCATGGGGCGCGTTGCACCTCGGCGGCCTCGGCGCTGCGGGTCTTGCTGAATACGAAACCGTGGCGCTAATGACAACGCCGTGAAGCAAAACTGGACCACAGAGGGGCCTGTACCCGCCCGGCTAGCTGGTTGCTACCACTCCGTGTAGGAGCCGTCAGGGTGGCGCCAGATCGGGGAGCGCCAGGCGTGACCGTGCCGGTCCGCGGCGCGGACCGCGGCGTCGTCGATCTCGATGCCGAGGCCGGGTCCGGTGAGCCGTTCAACATGGCCGTCGACGAAGTGCAGTGGCGAGGTTTCCAGCAGATAGTCGAGGACCTCGGCGCCCTGGTTGTAGTGGATGCCGATGCTCTGTTCCTGGATCAGGTAGTTCGGTGTGGCGAAGCCGACCTGGAGGCAGGAAGCGAGTGCGACCGGACCTAGCGGGCAGTGTGGGGCGAGCTGCACGTCGAAGATCTCCGCCAGTGAAGCGATCTTGCGTACTTCGGTGATTCCGCCAGCATGGGAGAGGTCGGGCTGGGCAATGGCGATGCCGGCCTGGAGCACCGGCAGGAAGTCCTGCCGGGAGTACAACCGCTCACCGGTCGCGACCGGGATCGAGGTGGACCTGGTGAACTGGCCAATCAGGTGCGAGTTCTCCGGCACCACCGGCTCTTCGAGGAAGAATGGCCGGAGCGGCTCGAGCAGCGGCGCCACCCGGCGGGCATTGGCCAAGGTGAACCGGCCGTGGAAGTCCACCGCGACATCGCGCTGATCACCGAGCACCTCACGGGCTGCCGCCACCCGGTCGACCACCCCATCGATTTCAGCCACGGTGCCGATCCGTCCCATCCGGCCGCTGGCATTCATCTTGACCGCGGTCAGACCCGCCTGCACCTGGGCCGAGACCGAGTCGGATATCTCGTCCGGCTCATCACCGCCGACCCAGCCGTACACCCGGATCCGGTCCCGCACCGGGCCGCCGAGCAGCTGGTGCACCGGCACGCCGAGCGCCTTGCCGGCCAGGTCCCACAAGGCCTGGTCCAGGCCGGCCACGGCGCTGGAAAGAATCGGACCACCGCGATAAAAGGAACCCTTGGTCAGCACCTGCCAGTGATCTTCGATCCTGGCCGGGTCGCTGCCGATCAGCAGCTCGGCGAGCTGGCTGACGGCTGCCCGTACCGTCTCGGAGCGCCCCTCGACCACCGGCTCGCCCCAGCCGACCAGACCGCTCTCGGTCTCAACCCGGACAAACAACCACCGTGGTGGCACCAGGAAGGTCTCAATCCGGCT
>JBBSQO010000211.1:0-4820 GCA_038244025.1 Propionibacteriales bacterium | reverse complement strand
TGGCCGCCTTCGGGGCTCACCGACTCCGGTGGTGTTACCGGCAACAGGCCCCAGTCGTGCAGGTGACGGGCAATGACCTCGATGGCCGCCTGATGAACATCGGAGAACGTGGCCCCGGGCTGGGCTGCGGCAATGCCGGCCTGTTGGGCTTCCAGCACCGCGTCATAGACACGGCGCTGCTCCTCGCTAAACGTACCGCCGATCGGCAGCGTCCGGGTGACGTCGGCGGTGTACAGGGTGTCGAGCTCGACTCCGGCGTCCAGCAGCAAAAGATCACCGTCGGCCAGATCACCATCGTTGCGGATCCAGTGCAAGGTGCAGGCATGGTCACCGGCAGCCGCGATGGTGTCATAGCCGGCCGCGTTGCCGGCGTGGCGGGCGTGCAGCCCGAAGAGTCCCTCGACCCAGCGCTCGCCGCGGCCACGGCGTACCGCCTCCGGCAAATTGGCGACCACGGCCTCGAAGGCCTGGGCGGTCTCCGCGCAGGCGGCCCGCATCTGGTCGGCCTCGAAGGCATCCTTGATCAGCCGCAACTCACTCAGCGCGACGGTCAGCTCGGCATCGGCCTCCTCGTCACCCTGTTTGCGGACGCCGTCAACCAGGGCATCCATCAGCTGATCGACCTCGCGCACTACCCTGATCCGAGTGTCCGCGGCGTTCTTTTTCACCGCGGCTTCACAATCGTCCACCAAGGAACAGGGCAACCCGGTCAGGTGGCGCATCTCTTCCAGAGATGGGCGTTCGCCCACCCACATCTCGCCGTAGCGGGCATTGGCGTAGAACTCCTCGTCGTCCCGGGGTGCCCGTGGCTTGAAATAAAGCGTGGCCTCATGTCCGGTGTCGGTGGGCTCCAGCACCAGCACCGCATCGGGCTCCCGGTCGGTGCCGAGGCCGGTGAGGTGGGCGAAGGCAGAGTGCGGGCGATAGCGGTAGTCGGTGTCGTTGCTGCGCACCTTGAGGCCGCCCGCGGGGATGACCAGCCGCTCGCCGGGGTAGAGCGTGCTGAGCTTCTCCCGACGGTCGGCGGCAGCTTCGGCAGCCGGCAACTGCGCGGGAAGCTTGGTCGCATACGGCGCCCAGTGCTGCGGGATGAACGCCCGGAAGGCGGCCGAAAACGGGGTCTGACGGTTGGGTAGGGCTGGTTGCTTGTCACTCATGCTGCCCATTGTCCCACCGATCGGCTGGGCAGCCCTAAGGTATGAGGGTGATCGATGTGGCAACCCGTCTTCAGACACCGGATCTGGAACGGCGGCTTTCCCTGCTGGGGTTCCGCGACGACGATGCGGTCGAGCTGTTGAACGTGATCGACAAGGTGCTCTTCTCACCGGCGGATGTGCGGCGGGTTGCCGAGCTGGCGGCCCTGTTGCTGCCCGTGATCGGCCACTTCGGGGAGCCGAGTGCGGCCTTTGACTCCCCGACGGCGTCTCAGGACAGCTATGGCACCGGGGTGCTGCCCATGCTGGCCCTGCTGGTGACGGTCGATGAGGTGCGGGATTTTCATTACCGCAGGGGAGTGCCCGACGACCTGTCCTGGCGGGCCCTGTCCGATCTGGGTCAACAGGTCTGGGTACACCGGCTCACCTACGGTGAGTTCGGGCTGCACACCCAGGGCTGGCTCTGCCTGGTCTGGTCCGGTGCGTTCTACTGGCTGGGGCGGCTGCAGTTCAACCTGCAGCCGGATGAGCTAGCCCAGGTGGATGAGCTAGCCGAGCTGGACGAGATGGCTCAGCCAGACTCGCAGCAATGGGTGATCTCCTGCCACATCCCGCAGACCGGTCCGCTGACGCCGGAGAGTGTTGACGATGCATTCGGACAGGCATCCGACTTCTTTCCACGCTACTTCGGTGACCATCCGGCAACCGATCTCTACTGCTTCAGCTGGCTGCTGGACCCCGCGCTGGCCGAGGTGCTGCCGAAACAGTCCAACATGGTCCAGTTCCAACAACGCTGGGAGCTGTACGGCGAGTCGCATGATGGCGATGCCGACGCGATCTTTTTCACCTTCCGTCGGCGCGGTGACATTGATCTTGGCTCACTACCGACCGACACCACTTTGGAACGGGCCATCATTGACCGAATCAGAAGTGGCCAGCATTGGAGATCGTTTGCCGGCCGGATCAAGGGGAGTGGCCAATGACCGAGTTGTATGTCGTACGGCATGGTGAGACGGAGTGGAGCCGCGATGGCAAGCACACGTCGGTGACCGACCTGCCGCTGACCGCGGTCGGTGAGCGGCAAGCCAGCGCACTGCGGGACACGCTGGATCCGGACCAGTTCCAGCTGGTGCTCAGCAGCCCCCGGCAACGCGCCCGGCACACTGCCGAGCTGGCCGGCTTCACCGGAAAGCATGCGCCGGTGGTGGATGAGGACCTGGCTGAGTGGAACTACGGTGACTATGAGGGCCGTACCTCCGCCGAGATCTCCCAGACGGTGCCGAACTGGACCATCTGGACCACCCCTGCGCCGGGTGGGGAGACCGCAGACGAGGTCGCGGCCCGACTCAATCGGGTGATCATTCGGGTGCGTGACTCCGGCGTGGAGCGGGCCATCTGCTTTGCCCATGGCCATTCGCTGCGCGCGTTGACCTTGTGCTGGCTCGGTTTCGACCTCGGCCTCGGCGGCCATTTCCCGTTGGCCACCGGCACCATTTCGGTGCTGGGCAGTGCCAAGGGTCTGGCTACGATCGATCAGTGGAACGCAGCCCACTGACGGCCGCGCAGCTGCTTCACGGGACAATGAGCCTGGACAGTGAGCCCACCAGATCATGGGGATGGCGTTGAGCCTGACACATTCACTAGGCCGGCCCGCGGTGAGCGGGGACGTCCGGCAGCGAGGAGACGGAGCTATCAAAGCCGAGCATGACGCCCAGTTGCGGCTGCTGGATCTGCAGGCCGTCGATACAGCGCTGGCCCAGCTGCAGCATCGGCGCAAGAGCCTGCCCGAGCACGCTGAGCTTGCCGGGCTGGAAGCGGAGAAGAGCACAATGTCTGCCGATCTGGTCGCAGTGCAGACGTCCGTCGCCGATCTGGAGCTCGATACCCGCAAGGCGGAGTCCGACTTGGAGCCGGTCCGGGAACGACGGGTGCGCAACCAGCACCGGATCGCCGATGGGACCGTTGGTGACCCGAAAGCCCTGGCCGGCCTGATCGATGAGGTCGAGCATCTGGGGCGCCGGATCAACGATCTGGAGGACGCCGAGCTGGAGCTAATGGAGCGGATGGAGCAGGCGACGACCGAGCGTGATCGGCTGCAGGGCCAGGTCAGTGAGGTCGACGGCCGGATGGCCTCGGTGATCTCCCGCCGGGACCAGCAGCTGATCACCATCGACACAGAGATTGCCGACCGCACTGCGGAACGGCACCGGATCTCCGCTCTGCTTCCGGCCGATCTGAGGACCCTGTACGACAAGCTGCGGACCAGAAATGGGGGATCAGGGGCAGCCGCCCTCGAGCAGCGTCGATGCACCGGCTGTCGGCTAGAGCTCAACAGTGCAGACCTGCGGCGTTATGCCGCTGCTCCACAGGACGAGGTGCTGCGGTGCGAAGAATGCAGTCGGATCCTGGTCCGTACGGCGGAGTCCGGCATCTGATCATGGTCCGGAAGGGAAGATGATGCCTGTTCTCAACGTCGGTTTTGATGCTATCCCGCAGCAGCTCGCAGCAGGCCTGGCTGCGATCAGGACCGAGATGGAGATCCCGGCCGAGTTTCCGCCGGATGTGCTGGCGGCCGCCAAGCAGGCAGCTGCACATCCCCGGTTGCCGGATGCCGACCTGACCGACATCGAGTTCGTCACGATCGACCCGGCTGGCTCGATGGACCTTGACCAGGCGATGTATCTGGAGCGTGACACTGATGGCTTCCTGGTTCGCTATGCGATCGCTGATGTCGCCGCCTTTGTCTCCCCGGGTGATCTTGTGGATGCTGAGGCACACCGCCGCGGGATGACCCTCTATGCACCGGATCGACGGACACCGTTGCATCCTCCGCTGTTGTCAGAGGCAGCAGCGAGCCTACTTCCCGATCAGGTTCGCCCGGCACTCATCTGGCAGATCCGGCTGGATGCGCAGGGCAAGATGCGTGATGTCGAGGTATCCCGGGCCAAGGTGCAGAGCCGTGCCCAACTGACCTACCAGCAGGTCCAGGCTGATCTCGATGCAGGCAGGGCATCTGAGTCGCTCACGCTGCTGAAGGTCATCGGTGAGCTGCGGCAACAGCTCGAGCGCGAGCGGGGTGGCGTCAGCCTGAACATCCCCGAACAGCAGGTCAACACCGACAATAGCCACTGGACACTTGAGTTTCGTACGCCGCTACCTGTCGAGAGCTGGAATGCACAGATCTCGCTGTTGACCGGGATGGCCGCTGCCCAGATGATGTTGTACGGCCAGGTCGGTATTCTGCGTACCCTGCCGCCGGCCGACAATGCGTCGCTGCGGAAGCTGCGGCAGACAGCTAAGGCGCTGGGGATTTCCTGGCCGGCCGAGCAGGACTATCCCGAGTTCGTCCGTAGCCTCGATCCCACTCGTGCTGATCATGCTGCAATGATCTCGGCCTGCACGCTGCTGTTCCGCGGGGCTGGCTACCAGGCCTTCAGCGGCGGGATCCCCGACGATGCCGACCATGCCGCCGTAGCAGAAGAGTACGCGCACACCACCGCACCGCTGCGGCGGCTGGTGGACCGCTACGCCGGGGAGATCTGTGTCGCGTTGTGTGCTGACCAGCCGGTGCCGACCTGGGTACTGCAGGCACTCGATGCGCTGCCGGCGGAGATGCGGGCTGCTGACCAGCGGGCCAAGAAGTATGAGCGCGCGATCATCAACCTG
>JBBSQO010000210.1:0-4821 GCA_038244025.1 Propionibacteriales bacterium | reverse complement strand
CAGCTCTACCACCACATCGGACAACTGGTTGCCGCCGGCTGGCGGTGTCCGATCGACGATCGGTGACATGGCCGGCTATGCGAAGGCGATGATCCACGACAAGAACGCGGCCACCGCGCTGAAACCGCGAATGGAATCCGGCCATGGCTCCCGGGCCGGCTATCTCTGGATCACCTTGCGCGTCGGCTCGGAGGAAGTCGTCTGGCCCAACGGCATGACCGGCGGGTTCTCAGCCATCGTGGCCATCGATCGGCGCCACCCGGGCCGTGGTGATCCTTGCCAACTCGGCGGTCTCGGTCGATGACGCCGCCCTCACGTTGCTCACGGAGCGCTGACGAACCTCTACCCGCTGACCCTCTCGCCCTCGGCTATCCGCGCGTCGCCGCACCCGGGCGCACGGTTTCGGTCTACGTCACGGCGGCACTGATCGCCGGACTCGGTGTGATCAGCGCCGGGTAGTGCGACGTCAGGAAGCCTTTCGTCAGGGGTCTTGGCGATCTCGCTGAGGTCACCTAACGTGGTCGGATGGACATTGGGTGGAACGACCAACTGATCGAACAACTCGACTTTCACTGGCAGCACCACCTGCGCGGGCGCCTGTCCGGGCTGACCGACGAGGAGTATTTCTGGGAGCCGGTGACGGATGCCTGGAGCGTGCGGGCTCGCGGCACCGGCACGGCACCGGTCCAGGCCGGTTCTGGTGACTGGACCATCGACTTTGCCTTTCCGGAACCCTCACCAGCGCCGGTGACCACCATCGCCTGGCGCCTCGGACACATCATTGTCGGCGTGCTCGGCGGCCGGAACGCCGCGCACTTCGGCGGGTCGCCGGTCGACTACGAGTCCTTCGCCTACGCCGGCACCGCCGACGAGGCCCTCAGCCAGCTCGACCTGCAGTACGCCAGCTGGCTCGACGGCGTACGCAGCCTCGGTGAGGACGGCCTGGGTCGGCCGTCCGGCCCGGCCGAAGGCCAGTTCGCCGAGTGGCCGATGGCAGCGCTCGTACTGCACATCAACCGCGAAATGATCCACCACGGCGCCGAGATCGCCCTGCTGCGCGATCTGTATGCCCACCGGTGAAAGTATGTTTATGGGCCGCCCGGTAGGCGACGTAGGAACCGCGGTCGTGCCCGATGACCGCGAGGGTGTCGTGGCCGAGTACCCGCATCAGCTCGACGATGTCGGCGGCCATCGCCCGCTTGGAGTACGGAGAGTGATCATCGGTGCTGGCTGGCTTGCTGGACAGGCCGTACCCACGAAGATCAGGACAGCCCACCGAATGACCCCTGACCCGGGCAGGCGCCACCCGGTGCCACGTCGTGTGGGTACGCGGGTGTCCATGCAGGAGCAGCACGGCCGGGCCGGTGCCGCCATGCGCACTCGCAACCGTACGTCCCCGACGTGGACGCTCTCCGACAATGAAGTCCTTAAACATGCCTCATGGTAAGCAGCAATGGAGAGGAGACTGACGCGGGTTGTCATCGACGGGATCCACAACAGACGGTGATCATCGTGCGGCATGGTGCGCGAGGCGTCGGGCAACGGGCACGTAGGTTAGCGATTCCGACCGACCACGAAGGGAACCTGGCTGTGAAGCGCCTCCTCGCCATCTTTGGAATGGCCATAGTGACGCTGGTCCTGGTGCCGGGTATTGCCCACGCCGACGACCAGGGAAGGAGGAACATCACCCACTACGCGGTGGACGCGAGCGCGGCCAAGGACGGGGTCGTCAGCGTCAAGATCGACTTTGACTTCGACTTCGCCGACAAGCCCGGGCACGGACCTTATGTGACACTGCCGCTGCGGCAGGGAATCAAGGGCGACCCCGATCACTGGCGGAGCTTCACGATCACCGGCGTCCAGGCCAGCAGCCCGTCCGGCGCCCCGACCAAGATCGACAAAGAGACAGACAACGGCGCGCTGGCTATCAAGATCGGCAACGAGAACAAGGAGGTAAAGGGAGTCCAGTCCTACCAGCTGTCCTATCGCATCTCCGGAGTGGTCAACCCCGGCGCCGGAGCGGCGGGCGCGGACGAGATCTTCTGGAATATCATCGGCCAGCAGTGGGAGATCCCGCTGCATAACGTCACCATGAACCTCACCGGCCCGACCGAGGTCAGCAAGGCCACCTGCTATGCCGGCAAGCCGGGCCGCTCCGCCCCATGCGACAAGCACCAGGTGACCGCCGACGGGGCGACATTCAGCCAGGATCTGGTCAAGCCGGGGTCGGCGCTCACCGTGGTCGCCGACTGGCCCGCCGGCACCTTCGTCGGAGCTCAGCCGAAGCTGTCCAAGCGCTTCCATCCGGGCAATATGTTTCCCGCCACTCCGGCAACCGGAGGGCTGGCCGGAGCTATCGCGCTGCTCGGCGGCGGCGCCCTGCTATGGCGGGCGCGGCGGAAGGGAAGGGACGAGGAATATCTGGGTCTGACGCCTGGCCTGTCCCCGGCGGCCGGCGAAGGTGCCGCGACAGTTGGAACCCGGAGCAGGCGAGCCCCGGTGGCCGTGCAGTTCACCCCGCCGGCCGGGGTTGGGCCGGGCGAGATGGGCACCCTGGCCGATGAGGTGGCCGATCCCCGCGATGTGACGGCAACCGTCGTGGACCTGGCCGTGCGCGGATACCTGCGGATCGAGGAGATCACCACCGACGACGACGTCGACAAACCCGACTGGCGACTGGTCAAGCTGCGCAGCACCGATGACTTGAAGGCCTATGAGCAGACCATCATCGCTGGGCTCTTCTCCGGCGACGACAACGAGCAGGAGGTGGTGATGAGTGACCTCGGTGCCTCGTTTGCCGGCACCCTGGGCAAGACTCAGAAGGCGCTCTATCGACAGGTGACCGACCGCGGCTGGTTCCGGGCAAACCCGGCCACGGTCCGGGCCGCGTGGTATGGCATCGGCGCCGGGATCATCGCCCTTGGTGCCCTGGTCGGGATCGCGCTGGCCCTGACTGTCGGCTGGGGCTTGGTGGGTCTGGGGATCGTGGTGGCCGGCATTGTGGCCATCTGTGTCGCGCATCTGATGCCGGCCCGTACGGCTGCCGGCACCGCTGTGCTGGCCCAGTCGCTCGGCTTCAAGCTCTACCTGGAGACCGCCGAGGCCAACCAGATCAGGTTCGAGGAGGGCGAGGACATCTTTTCCCGCTACCTGCCGTTTGCCATCGCCTTCGATGTGGCCGAACGGTGGGCTAAGATCTTCGCCGACCTGGCCGCCCAAGGCCGCAACGTTCCCGAGCCCAGCTGGTATGTGGGCTCGCAGGTTGGCTACTTTGCCGCGACTTCCGGGGTCTCGTTTGCCAGCTCGCTGTCGGCGTTCTCCGCCACCGCGACCACCGCCATGACCAGCGCCACTGCCGGCTCCAGCGGCGGGTCGGGCTTCAGCGGAGGTGCCGGGATCGGCGTCGGTGGCGGCGGTGGCGGCGGTTGGTGAGGACCGCGATCAGCCGCTCTTGGACGGCCTCGACATAGTCAGGGACTAACCCTTGGAGGTGTGTGGATGGCGGCGAGCGAACGACGATGCTGGGTCAACACGGTAAGTCTGGAGCACGTCCAGATGGGCGTAGACGGTGGTTTCACCCAGGCTGAGCACGGCAAGAACACCCGACTGCGACAACTCCGGCCGGGCGACGGCATCGTGTTCTACTCGCCCCGGACCGCGATGCGTTCCGGCGAGACCCTGCAACGGTTCACCGCGCTGGGGACGGTCACCGACGAGGAGCCCTACCAGGTCAGCATGATCGCCGACTTCCACCCGTGGCGACTCGCGGTCCGATTCGAGGAGGAGGTGGGCCAGGCCGAGGCCCGGCCGCTGCTCGACCAGCTCAGTTTCGTCACCGACAAGCGCCGCTGGGGACTGCCGTTCCGTCGTGGCCTGTTCCCCATCCCGACCGCGGACTTCGAGATCATCGCTGCTGCAATGCGTGGGAAGTGACATGATCGTGGAAATCGGAGCCGCGTGTATCCGGACCTGGTTTCCACGATGATCGGTTCCGGTCGGGACAAAACCGCTGTCGGACGCCGACGTTCGTGATGGAGTAGATGATCTGTCCGATCTCGCCGATCCCCGTACCGATGATGATCAAAACGGTGGACCATCCCGGCTTCGCGACTGGACCGATCAGGGTGATGGGCCCGATCACGGCAAGAGAAAGCCAAATAATTCGGGCCGAGTCCACAAGTCGCGTCAGCCTCGGCGTGCAGGCGGCCCCGACCATCACGGTCACGGAGCCACCCGCGATGATCAACCCGATCGCTGTGGGAGATAGCTTCAGGTTTCGCGACATGAAGTTGGAGGTGACTGAGGACGCGATCACGAACGACAAGTTGCCGGGGGCGATCGCGATCGCGGTCGCGGTCGCCCGGAGAATGTGGTCGCGGCCAACAAGGGATAGGCCCCGGATGATCTGTGTCCGGAGACGCGGGCGGTCCGAATGAGCGGGAATGACCGGTTCACGCGTCCGGATCGCCAATAGCGATGCGGCGGAGACCGCGAAGGTGACGGCTTGAATGCGGATGGCGTTCGCCGCGTCGAGGAGCGACACGAGTGCGCCGCCAATGCCGGGTCCGACGACTTGGCCGGAACTACGGATCGTCTCCACGATGACTTGCCGGCCAGCACCTGGTCTTTGCCGATGACCGAAGGAAGGTAGCTTGGTAGCCGGCGTCGAAGAACGACCGGGTTAAACCGGTGAGCACAGAGACGACGATCAGCTGCGTGATGGTGAGCCAGCCGAAGAGAGCGGCCAGCGCGATAGTGCGGAGCAGAATGGTTTGGGCGGGGTCGCTGGCGACCAGGATGAGGCACCGCGGTTATCCATTG
>JBBSQO010000209.1:0-4827 GCA_038244025.1 Propionibacteriales bacterium | reverse complement strand
GTCTCCTGAGCCGAAAACCGTGCTGGCTCCGGCGGAACCGGACGGGACACCAGGTCCGACAGCCGCTGCCAGGCCGCGCCGAAGTCGGGTGCCCAGCGCAACGTACTGGACAGGTCCATCCGCAGTCGCGGCGTCAGTGGATGGTCTCGAGCGACGGTGAAACCGACGGACTCAAGCCACCGTACCGGCAGCGCGCTGCAGCTCGACTGGCCATAGCTGCCCACGGTCTCCAGGGCGCGCACCCGTCGCCGGACGGCCAGTGCGGCGGCTCCCTGAACCAACTGATGCCCAATCCCCTGACCGGTGAAGCCGTCCAGCACGCGCAGCGACACGATCACCGCAGCATCCGCGCTGACGGAGGTGGTCAGGTAGGGACCACGCCGCGGTAGGTGCTCAGCCGGCACCAGGATCAGGTAGCCGATGCAGATCTGGTCGTTGAGGGCCACCAGGCCACACTGACCCCATTCCGCAGTGGTAGCCGTCGCCCAGGACGTTGAGTCCAGGCGACTTTGCTGATCGAGCACGCAGCGTGGACAGGGCTCGGGAAGTCGGGACAGCTCATCGGCATGCAGCGGCACGATCCGCCGGGACCTCATCGGGCTACCTTCCCCCGGCCGGTACTGCCGGTGCCGACATTGTTCCGGACCCGCGGCTTGGCAAGGCCGAGCAGGAAACCGAGACCCAGCCCACAGACGACGCCGGCAGCAACCCACAGCGACCAGTGCGCAGCCCGTGGCAGCCAATTGACGGTCATGGCCCCATGGTAGGCGTAGGCATGTCATGGGGCACCCTAGTGTGGTGACTTCCGTTGAGCCCGCTCGCCGCGATACCCGACTCGACTCCTATGTCGACCGGTACGCCGCGCGCACCCACGGGATGACGGCGTCGGCCATCCGGGCCCTGTTCTCGGTCGCCAACCGGCCCGAGGTGGTCTCGCTGGCCGGCGGGATGCCCAATATTGCCGACCTGCCACTGGACGTAGTGGGGGCCAGCTTGAACGAGCTCGTCATCGACCATGGCAGGGTGGCGATGCAGTACGGCTCCGGTCAGGGCGAGCCGATGCTGCGGGGACAGATCTGCGAGATCATGGCACTCGAGGGCATCCGTGCTGACGCCGATGATGTCACCGTGACCGTCGGCTCTCAACAGGGACTTGACCTGGTCACCAGGATCTTCTGCGATCCGGGCGATGTGGTGCTCTGCGAGGCCCCGAGCTATGTCGGTGCGCTGGGGGTCTTCCGGTCCTACCAATGTGAGGTCGTCCATGTCGCGATGGATGAGCACGGTCTGGACCCGGTTGCGTTGACTGAGGCAGCAGCGGCCGTCAAGCTGGCCGGTAAGAGGGTCAAGTTCCTGTACACGGTCCCCAGCTTCCACAACCCGGCCGGTGTTTCTCAGCCGCTGGAGCGAAGAGAGTTGATTTTGCAGGCGGCCAGAGCGGCTGACCTGCTGGTGATTGAGGATAATCCCTATGGACTGCTGGGTTTCGAGGGCGAGCCGCTCGCCCCGATCCGTTCGCTGGACGCGGATCGGGTTGTCTATCTGGGTTCGTTCTCCAAGACCTTTGCTCCCGGTTTCCGGATCGGCTGGGTGTTGGCGCCACATGCGGTCCGAGAAAAGCTCGTCCTGGCTCAAGAATCGGCGACCCTCTGTCCGCCGGTGTTCTCCCAGTTTGCCATCTCGGCCTATCTGAGAACGCACGACTGGAAGAGCCAGATCAAGAGCTTCACCGAGATGTACCGGGAGCGCCGTGACTCGATGCTCGCAGGACTTCGCGATCACCTGCCGACCGGCACCAGCTGGACGATCCCCGGTGGTGGTTTCTTCGTCTGGCTGACTCTGCCGGATGGCCTGGACTCCCAGGCCATGCTTCCCAGGGCTGTCAGCGCCCGGGTCGCCTACGTACCAGGGACGGCCTTTTATGCCGACGGGTTCGGCAGTCGCTATCTTCGCCTGTCCTATTGTTTCCCCACTGCGGAGCGGATTTACGAAGGCACCCGCAGGCTTGGTGAGGTGCTCAAGCTCGAATCGTCGCTGCTGGAAACCTTCGGCACCGGACAGCACCAGGACCAGGCACTACCACGACCAAGTGATGCCTACCAGGCCCCTGGGGCCAACCAGAACTGATCATGGCAGCAGCGATAGCTGAGCAGCTGATCTTGAAAAGCCCGTGCTCAGCAGAACGCAGGTGGATGTGATGATCAAGACACATGACATGGCCGTAATGATCAAGAACAGATGGATATTGCGAGATGATCAAGAACAGGATATGACGTGACAGAGACGGTAGTAGTTCTCGCCGGCGGGCTTTCTCATGAGCGTGATGTCTCGCTGCAATCCGGCCGTCGGATCTCGGCCGCGCTGCGGTCCCGCGGCATTGAGGTGGTGGAAAGTGACGTTGACTCGTCCCTGGTTGGCCGTCTTGCCGAACTATCAGATCTGGTGGTTTTCCCTGTCCTGCATGGTGAAACGGGTGAAGATGGGTCGCTTCGTGAGGTGCTGGACCTGCTCCGGGTCCCCTTCGTTGGCTCCGGTGGCGCCGCCTGCCGCGTTGCCTTCGACAAGTCCATCGCCACCACCGTGGTCGCCGAGGCCGGTGTGCGTACTCCGGCCCAGGTCGCGTTGCCACACGAGATCTTCCGGGAGCTGGGAGCGGCAGCCCTGGTAGCCGCACTGGGCGACCAGATCGGATTTCCGATGATGGTGAAGCCATCCCGCAGTGGTTCGGCCCTAGGCTGCAGCAAGGTGAGCCGGGCCGAGGAACTTCCGACAGCCATGGTTGGCGCCTACTCCTATGGACAGGTTGCGGTAGTGGAGAGCTTCATCTCCGGCACCGAGCTGGCTGTTTCGGTGGTCGATCGCGGCCAGGGACCTAGCGCCCTGCCGGCCGTGGAGATCCGCCCCGACTCCGGTGTCTATGACTATGCCGCCCGCTACACTGCCGGTGCCACCCGCTTCCTCTGCCCGGCGGAGGTAGCGGACCAGGTGACACAGGCATGCGCTGAGATGGCGCTTACGGTACACCGCACCCTGGGGTTGGCCGACCTGTCCCGGACCGACATTATTGTCACCACTGATGGGGAGCCCGTCTTCCTGGAGACGAACGTTGCACCGGGGATGACCGAGACCTCGTCACTGCCGCTGGCCATTGAGGCCGCCGGCTGGAGTCTCGGCAAGATGTGCGCCGACCTGGTCGCGGCCGCACGGCTCCGCGGTACCGAGGGGCGGCACCCTCGATCGTTGCCACCGGTCAACGGCGGCGGGTCAGCCGATGTCCAGGCTGTGCATTCGCCGGGATGAGCCGGCTTTGATGATCAAGCTGAAGCAGGCGAGCATCATCCTGGCGGGCCTGGTCGCAGCCGGCGTGATGGTGGCGCTCGGTCTGTGGCAGCTGCAGGTGTTTGAGGCCCAGGGGGCGGCCGACGCCCAGGCACGGGCGCAGCAGCCGCCGGTTTCCCTGGTCGCGGTGGCACCGGCGGGTCGACAGGTGGGTGATGCCTATGGCCGTACGGTGACGTTCTCTGGTACGTATGACCCGAAAGCCCAGTTGCTGGTACCGCTCGGCGCAGCTGGCTACCGGGTGCTGACCGCTGCCGTGCTGAGTGATGGCAGCGCCGTCGCGGTGGTCCGCGGTGTGGTGCCTGGTCCGGACGCTCCCCCACCCCCGGCCGGAAATCATCAACAACAGGGCATCTTCCTACCTCCGGAGCCGGGCAACAACCTGGCCGTGCCCCAGGGGCAGATCTCCTCCGTCCGGATCGCGCTGCTGGCCCAGAAGTGGCCCTACCGGCTGGTGCCGGGTTATGTCACGCTGACTGCGGCCGCCGCCACCCAGCAGCGGTTGGACCCGGCCACCGTGCCTTTGCCACCGTCCGGTGGCCGACTGCGCAACGGCGCCTATGCCATCCAGTGGTGGGTCTTTGCAGCTTTTGCGATTGCGATGAGCATCAAGATGGCTCGGGACATGGGCCGGGCGTACGATCTTGAAGAGTTCGAGGCGGAGTTGGAAGAGGAAGCCAGTGATGAGGCCGGCTGAACGTCGGCCGGTTGCCAAACCCGGGTCAAGTAATGAGACGCGGGGCAGAAAGGGTCGCACCCCGCCCCCTGGGTTAGTTGCTGGAGTGAGTCGGCTGGTCTTCGCTCTTGGCGGCCGCGGCTCGGGCAGCGAGCTTGGCCCGGACGTTGTGGGTGGCGGAGCGCTCGGCGACGAAGGACAGGAAGGGGATGGTGCCGGCCAGGGCAATCAGGATCAATCGCTGCCAACTCCACTTCACCCGGCGACCCAGGTCGTAGGCGGTGATCAGCAGGATCATGTAGAGCCAGCCGTGGGGGACACCGGTCCAGATGACGACCCGGTCATCACCATAGACCCACTTGAGCGGGACGCCGACACAGACCAGAACGATCAGCAATGTGCCAACCAGGTAGGCCATTATGCGATAACGGATCAATGCCCCGCGAACACCATCAGTCACTCTTGCTCATTCCTCCTGTGTGCAGCCTACCCGGCCCGATCCAGTGGCCGCGCCCCCTCACCCCTCGTGCGGGGCGAAATGCAGCAGCCCCTCAACGAGCCTCCCTCAGTCGTCGAGCAAGCGCGAAACAACGAGCGAGGCACAATGGAGAAAGACTCGACGAGATTGGCACAAAGGGACCAGCTTTATGGCCCCGCGTGTCTTCCCTCTCGCGGTTCACTTCCAATGACGGTAATGTCGACATGTAGATTTGATTTACACGTATGGCTACTCATCCATCTGCATAAGGTCGACGATTCGCCCTAGATCGCTCAGGGTGGCAAAGTCGATGGTGATCTTGCCCTTCGCCTTG
>JBBSQO010000208.1:0-4829 GCA_038244025.1 Propionibacteriales bacterium | reverse complement strand
GCACCTTCGCCCAACAAGTCTGGCAAGCCGCCGACCCCAAACAACTGGCCAAAGCCCAGCACACGCCAGCCGCCTGAACTGCTGATCTATCTGCGGCATGTCTCACCTGGATGCGATCCGGGTCCCCCTACTCTCCACTTCCCCGCAAGACTGCATGGCAGACGCCGATTCAGGCAGTGGAACGCGGGTATGGGTCGGCTGATAGGAGATTTCGCGGTTACGGGCTGCGGACCGCCTCAGGGGACGGTGAGGATCTCGGCACCGGTGTCGGTCACCACCAGGGAATGCTCGAACTGGGCCACTCGGCTGCCGTCGGCGGTCAGCACCGTCCAGCCATCGTCCCAGACGTACCACTCGTGACTGCCGAGGGTGATCATCGGCTCGATCGTGAACGTCATGCCGGGCTGCATCACCGTGTCGTAGCGGGGTTCATCGTAGTGCGGGATCACCAACCCGGAATGGAACGCGCTGTGCACGCCATGACCGGTGTACTCGCGGATCACGCCATAGCCGAACCGCTTGGCATAGCTCTCGATCACCCGGCCGATGACGTTGACCTGTCGCCCGGGCCTGACCGCCTTGATCGCCCGGTCCAGCGCCTCGGAGGTCCGCTCGGTCAGCAGCCGCGATTCCCCATCCACCTCGCCGCAGAAGAAGGTACCGCAATTGTCACCGTGCACGCCGCCGATGAAGGCGGTGATGTCGATCTTGACCAGATCGCCCTCCACCAGCGGCCTGGCATCGGGGATGCCATGGCAGATCACCTCGTTGACCGAGGTGCACAGTGACTTGGGGAAGCCGCGGTAGCCGAGGGTGGACGGATAGGCGCCATGGTCCAGCAGGAACTCGTGCCCGACCCGGTCGATCTCGTCGGTGGCCACCCCCGGAGCGATCGCCTTGGCAGCCTCCTGCATCGCCTGGGCGGCGATCCGCCCCGCCGTGCGCATCTTCTCGATCGTCTCGGCTGACTGGACATGGCTACCGGTGTACGGCTTCGGTCCCAACTTGCCGACGTACTCCGGCCGGGGGATTCGAACCGGGACCGCTCGGACCGGAGAGATGGCGGCAGGCTGAATGGCGGTCACGAAGGGAGTTTAGACCGAAGTTACGGCGAGCCTACTCGGCCTGCAGCTGGGCTAAGAACGCTTTCCCGCGCTCGGAGGTCGGGTTGTCGAGCACCTGCTCGGGTGGTCCCTCCTCGGCGATGCCTTGATCCGCCATCAGTACGACCCGGTCGGCCGCCCGCCGGGCGAACCGCATCTCGTGGGTGACCACCATCATCGTCATCCCCTGGTCAGCCAGCTCACGCATCACCTTCAGTACCTCACCAACCAGCTCCGGGTCCAGCGCCGACGTCGGCTCGTCGAACAGCATCAGCACCGGATCCATCGCCAGCGCCCGGGCAATCGCCACCCGCTGCTGCTGGCCGCCGGACAGCTTCTCCGGATAAGTCTCGGCCTTGTCACCCAGACCCACCTGGTCGAGCAGCTCCAGACTGCGCTTGCGGGCGTCGGCCACAGACCGGCCCAGCACATCGCGCTGGGCCATCGAGATGTTCTCCACCACCTTCATATGCGGGAACAGGTTGAACTGCTGGAACACCATCCCGATCCGCCGGCGCACCGAGTTGAGGTGCTTCTCGGCGTGGATCAGCTCCTGGCCCTCGACCGTGATGGTGCCATCATTGATGGTTTCCAGGCCGTTGACGCAGCGTAGGATAGTGCTCTTGCCGGCGCCCGACGGGCCGATCAGGACTACCACTTCGCCGCGGTCGACATCCAGGTCCACCGAGTCAAGCACCACAGTGGAGCCGAAGCGCTTGGTGATGCCGCGCATCTGCAGCAATGGGCCGGTGTAGACGGGCTCGTTAGTCAACGATGCCGACTCGACGGTCATGCGGAGGCTCTCCGATGCCTGCTCAGGCGGCGTTCCAGCAGGTTGACCGCGGCGGTCAGGATCAGCACGATCACCAGGTAGTAGAGCGCGACAATCACGTAGTACATCATCGGTTGGTACGTTGCGGCCACCAGGTTACGGGCGGTCAGGAACAGCTCCGGCACCGTCACAAAGGCCGCCAGCGATGAGTCCTTGACCGCGATGATGAACTGGCTGCCGAGCACCGGCAGCATGGTCCGGACCGCCAACGGCCCGCGCACCCGGCGCAACGTCTTCAGCTTGCTCATGCCGAGTGACCGAGATGCCTCGGTCAGCCCCGTCGGCACGGACTGGAACCCGGACCGGAAGATCTCGGCAATGTAGGCCGAGTTGTGTACGGCCAGGCCGATCGCTGCCGCCCAGAACGGAGACAGCCGCACGATCGTGGTCAGCCCGAAGTACAACACGAAGATCTGGGTCAGCAGTGGGGTGCCGCGAATCAGCCCGATGAAGCCGACGCTCAGCCAGCGGGCCGGTTTCAGCGGGCTCATCGCCAGTGCCGCGACCAGGCTGCCCAGCACCATCGCCATCACCAGCGCCGCCGCCGACAGCTTCAAGGTAATCAGGGCAGCCTTGAAGAACAGCGGGGCGCTGCTCTGCACCGCGTCCAGGAACTCCATGGCGGCCTAAGAGATGTCCTTGCCGAACCACTTCTTGCTGAGCTTGGCGTAGGTGCCGTCATCCTGCACCTTGGCCAGCGCCTCGTTCAGTTTCTTGACCAACGCGTCATTGCCCTTGTCTACGGCGAAAGCGGGCTGCTCCTTGTAGAGGAGGTCACCGCAGGTCTTCAGCTTGCTCTTGGCCTGCTTGATTTGGTACAGCCCGACGAGCTTGTCGGTGACCACACCATCGAGCCTTCCGGTGGACAGGTCCTTCAGCGCCACCACGTCCGAGGCGTAGGTCTTGGTGCTGGCCACCCACTTCTTGTCCTTGAGGAAGTCCTCATACGTGGTGCCGCTGGCGACGCCGATGGTGGCAGCCTTCAGCGACTCGGGATCGGTGCAGCTGCTGCTCTGCTGGACGAACAGCTGGGCGCCTGAGGTGTAGTAACCATCGGTGAAGCTGACCGCATTCTCCCGCTTTTTGGTGGGCGTCATCGAACCGATGATCACGTCATAACGATGGCTCTGGATGCCGCCGATCAAAGTGGAGAACTCGCCGGTCTTGGTATCGGACTTGAGCCCCATCTGCTTGGCCACGGCATCAGAGATGTCCTTGTCGAAGCCGACCAGCTTCCCACCCTCGTCGACGTAGGAGAACGGGCGATACTCGCCACTGGACGCGGAGGTCAGGGTGCCTTCGGTAATCAACTTCAGGTCGTTGCCGCCGGAACTGCCGGTATCTGATCCACCACCGCCACAGCCAGTGAGCGCGACCAGCGCAGCCCCGCCAAGGGCAATAGCGAACCGAGCCCTGATTCGGGTAGGTGAGGTCTTGTGGCCATTTCGCAATCGAAAGATCCGCAAGTCGAGCTCCTCCACTTGGACGGCAGCGCCGCCCATTCTTGGTCGATTCAGGCGCCGTTTGTGCCTGCTCGGGTCGTTTGACGCTAATCGGCTTCGGCGCAAAGGTCAAAGTGAGGGCATGGTCCAGCCAGACGTTGAGTCCCAATCGTTACCTCGTTCGCCCACTGGCTCATCGGTGCGGGTAGCCTCTGAGTTGACCTCGACAGCCACACGGTGCCCTGTGCGCGTACAGGGTCACGACGCATAGGGGCACGACGCGTACAGGAGGAATGATGGCGGACGGTGACTGGTACTACTGCCTGGACCATAAGTCGGTCGAGCCGTATACAGGCTGCAAGTCAGTGGACCGGCTCGGCCCGTACCCAACTCGGGACGAGGCGGAACAGGCACTGGACAAGGTCGCCGAGCGCAACGAGGAGTGGGACAACGACCCGAAGTGGAAATGACACCACAGCGTAATCAGTCTGGGTCATCACTCCGGGTAACAACTCTGGCGACTGAGGCGTCAGTCAACGCGAAGGTCGTCAATGACGCGCTGATGCAGTGCCAGCCGTGGTTGGTCACCGAGTGGCACCATTCCGGCAAAAATAGAGAGTCGGTCGCTCCTGCCGTCAATCAGGACGAGCCAGCCCAGCCTCGGCTTCTGCTTTCCTGCCCGACCAGCAGCCGGCTGCCTCGGCCCAGTGCTACCGGGAGGCGGCTGCTGCGGATTGGTGGTTGTCTCATCCGACCAGGTTGCTCCGTTCCAGTAGCGGAAGTGCCCTGACCGGCTCGCCGGGTCTGGATACCAGCCGGGAGTCGCCATGGGGGAATGCTAGACCGGCGCGGTGTCGGGGTCTCTCAGCCGCCTTCTCGCCATCGGTTGGTCATCGGCAGCCGGCGGTCCCGACCGAATGCCTTGAAGGAGATCTTGGTGCCCGGTGGGTATTGCCGCCGCTTGTACTCCGCCCGGTCGATCATCCGCATTACCTGGTCGACCAGCTCGCGGTCGAATCCCTGGTTGACCAGGTCTTCCAGTCCAAGATCACTTTCAACGTAGCGGTCGATGATGGCGTCCAGGATCTCGTACGGGGGTAGTGAGTCCGCATCCTTCTGCCCCGGTCGCAGCTCAGCACTGGGCTCCTTGGTGATCGTATTCTCCGGGATCGGTGGCGTCTCGCCTCTGCGCTTCGCCTCGGCGTTGCGCCAGCGGGCCAGCTCCCAGACCGACGTCTTGAGCACATCCTTCAAGGGGGCGTAGCCGCCGACCGCATCGCCGTAAATGGTGCTGTATCCGACCGCGAGCTCGCTCTTGTTGCCGCAGGCCAGCACGATCGATGGACCATGCTGGTTGGACTCCGCCATCCAGACCACCGCCCGGACCCGGGCCTGCAGATTCTCGGCTGCGACCCCGTCAATGTCGATGGCTTTGCCGAAGGCATCGACCAT
>JBBSQO010000207.1:0-4844 GCA_038244025.1 Propionibacteriales bacterium | reverse complement strand
TCGGCACGCGCATCCACCTCGACGTCGGTCATCCGCGCGCTCGACCGGCTGAACGCCTGGCAACGGCTCGTTTGCGAAGTCATGGCAGCGCTGGATGAGCCAACGTCGCAGGTCGCGGTCGCGCAGCTGATGGCCGTACCGGAGGAGGAGGTGAGGGAGGCCGTACGAACTCTGCTGGACAGCGGCCTGGCCTGGGGCAACGTCGATCAGATCCATCTGCTGCGCAACGCCCGGACGGCCTTCGGCAGCTATCCCTGCGGGCTGGCCCCGCCCTCTGCGCACCCGATGGTCACAGACAGGATTCAAGCTGCCGTGTCCGGTCTGACTCCCGCTGCTCTAGACGTCCTGACCCGGCTCGCCTGGGGCCCACCATCGGGAGCCCTCCACAATGCCAACAGACCCATCATCGCCGAGGCTGCTGTTTCACCGGTCGAGATCTTGCTGAGCCGGCAGCTCCTGCGGCCCATCGATGATGACACCGTCATCCTGCCGCGGGAAGTGGCCCTGCAACTGCGACAGCCGGCCACGGTCAGCCGGGAATGGGTGCCGAGAGAACCGCCAGCCATCACCGGCCGGTCCCGCAGCGCAGGTCTGGTTGACAAGGCGGCCGTGGGGGCCGCGCTCGCACTGCTCGATGATGTCGAGCTGATGATCACCCGCTTGGTGGACTCACCGCACCGGTTGCTGCGCTCCGGTGGCCTTGCTGCCAAGGAAGTGGCAACGCTGGCCAGAAAACTATCCGCAGAAGTCTGCTACGCCGCCTTCGTAGTTGAGTGCGCAGCCGCGGCTGGACTGGTCAATACTGCGACCAACAACACCCTGCTGCCGACGGTTGCCCATGATCGTTGGGCTAGCCAGGATGCCGCTGACCGCTGGCAGCAGCTTGTGTCGGGATGGTCAACAGCCCGGCGCTGGTTTGGTCGGTCCGGACGCGAAGGCGGCCACGCACTCGGCCCTGAGGCGGGCTTGCGCGGCGCAACCGAGATCCGTGAGGTGATCATGGAGGTGATCAACAGCGTCGAGGCCGGAACGACCATCAGCACGTCGGAGCTGACCGCTGCAGTGGCGTGGCGCCGACCCCGCTGGGCCAGGAATCCTCAATGGCCGCTTGCCGAACCAGTCGGCGACGTGCTAGCAGAGGCAGGGTGGCTCGGTCTGATGGCACTGAGTTGCCGCTCGCAGTTCAGCACGGTGCTGGGATCCGGATCCGAGCTGCTCCCGTCGGAGGTGGCTGAGCTTTTTCCCGAGCCGGTGGAACAGCTGGTCATCCAGTCCGACCTGACCGCGATTGCCCCCGGGCCGCTGACCCATCCGGTGCTGACCGAGCTGAGCCTGCTGGCCGATCAGGAGTCCCACGGTGGTGGCGGAGTTTTCCGGTTCAGCGCTGAATCGCTCCGCCGGGCCTTCGACGCCGGCTGGACCGAGGACGAGATCGAGTCCTGGCTGCATCATCACTCCACCACCAGCGTGCCACAGCCGCTGGCCTACCTGCTCCAGGATGGAGCCCGCCGCCATGGCAGTATCCGGGTCGGCCCAGCAGGTGCGTACATCCGTACCGAGGATGAGAGCCACGCAGCCGCCATCCTGGCCAACCCGGATGCTGCCGTACTGCAGATCCGTGCCCTGGCACCCGGCGTGCTCGTCTCGGCCGCCGACCCGGACGAGGTGGTCGGGCTGTTGCGGACGCTCGGTCTTGCCCCAGCGGCCGAGGATGCGCGCGGCCAGACCCTGTCCACACCTCCGCCGCTGCGCGCCCCGGCAGTCCCGCGGCAACCGGCTCCCACCGCAGTGGATCCGGGTGAAGCAGCTGCCACCATTATTGCCACCGAACGCGAATACCAGCGCCTTGCAGATGCCACCGACCAGTCGCTCGAGGCGCTGAAGAATGCTTTTCAGGCGGCTCAACCGGTCAGCATCGCTTTCGTCGACTCCAAGGGGGCCAGGTCGCTTCGCACTGGCGTCCCGATCACGCTCGGCTCCGGGATGGTACGGATGTCGCTGAACGCGGACGCCAGTGCCGTCACCATCCCGCTGGCCAGGATTTCATCGGTGCGGGCCGTCGCAGAAAACGGGTAGAATTCTTCCAATGCGCCCACAGACAGTTCGACGACTCCTCGTCTTCGCTGTCTGCTGTGTGGGTGTCACGACGGCGAAAGCCTCCCGATCCATTCATCCAACAATGAACAATGCTGCGTTGGTTGGCCATACGGTGCACGTGAATGATCTTGAAGAGAAGGATGAGATGGCCTCGGTATCCGGAACAGCAGCCACGTTTGACTGGCCTTACCAGCCGAGTCGGAATCCAGCGCAGGAGACGACCCCGTGAGCCTCGGTCCTCTCATCGTCCAGTCCGACCGAACGCTGCTGCTGGAGATCGACCATCCCGATGCGGCCGCCTGCCGGATCTCCATTGCCCCATTTGCCGAGCTGGAGCGCGCACCTGAGCACATTCACACCTATCGCCTGACGCCGCTGGGACTGTGGAATGCCAGGGCCGCCGGTCATGATGCCGAGCAGGTGGTCGACACCCTGTTGACCTACAGCCGCTACCCGGTGCCATCATCGTTGCTGGTCGATGTTGCCGAGACGATGGATCGTTACGGACGCTTGAGGATTGAGAAGCACCCCGGCCATGGCCTGGTGCTGGTCAGCACCGATCGAGCTGTGTTGACCGAGGTGCTCCGCAGCACCAAGGTCAAGGGCCTCCTCGGCGCCAGGATCGACGACGACACCGTCATCGTGCACCCGTCCGAGCGCGGGCATCTCAAGCAGGTGCTGCTGAAGCTGGGTTGGCCGGCCGAAGATCTGGCCGGCTACGTCGATGGCGAAGCACATCAGATCGACCTGGTTCAAGACGGCTGGGAGCTGCGTCCGTACCAGCAACAGGCCGCGGAGTCCTTCTGGCACGGCGGGTCGGGTGTTGTCGTTCTTCCTTGTGGCGCAGAGAAAACCATCGTTGGAGCGGCCTCGATGGCCCAGGCATCTGCGACCACGCTCATCCTGGTGACCAACACTGTCGCCGCTCGGCAGTGGCGTGATGAGCTGATCAAACGGACCACACTGACGGCCGATGAGATCGGCGAGTACTCCGGCGCAAAGAAGGAGATCCGCCCGGTCACCATCGCCACCTACCAGGTGATCACCACCAAACGGGGCGGCATCCATCGGCACCTGGAGCTCTTCGACGCCCGGGACTGGGGTCTGGTCATCTATGACGAGGTTCACCTGCTGCCGGCACCGGTGTTTCGGATGACCGCCGATCTGCAGGCACGCCGGCGTCTCGGCCTGACGGCCACCCTGGTCCGCGAGGATGGCCGCGAGGGGGACGTCTTCTCCCTGATCGGACCGAAGCGCTACGACGCGCCCTGGAAGGATATCGAGACGCAAGGCTACATCGCCCCGGCAGACTGCGTTGAGGTCCGGGTTACCCTCACCGAGCCCGAGCGACTCAGCTATGCCATGGCCGAGGCGGACGTAAAGTACCGGCTGGCATCGACGGCCGACACCAAGAATGATGTTGTCGTTGACCTGGTCGCCAAGCACGCCGGTGTTCCCACTCTGGTCATCGGGCAGTACGTCGACCAGCTGGACGAGCTAGCCGAACGTCTCGGGGCTCCGTTGATCAAGGGAGACACCACCCAGCGGCAACGAGAAAGACTCTACGAGTCGTTCCGCAGCGGTGAAATCGACCTGCTGGTGGTCAGCAAGGTCGCCAACTTCTCGGTCGACCTGCCAACTGCCCAGGTCGCCATCCAGGTCTCCGGCGCTTTTGGTTCCCGGCAGGAAGAAGCCCAGCGGCTCGGCCGGCTGCTGCGGCCCAAGGAAGCCGGTATCAGTGCCCGCTTCTACGCCGTCGTAGCCCGAGACACCGTCGACGCCGAGTTTGCCCAGCACCGGCAGCGATTCCTGGCCGAGCAGGGTTATGGCTATCGCATCCTCGACGCCGAAGATGCCATCGCCGCCGACTGAGCTCGGCTGACGAGGACCTCCTGATGCCGAGGAAGCCTGAACACCGACTTGTCCTCGCTCACGGCGCCGGTCGTTCCGGTGCCGAAACTGGCCCGCGCAGGTTGGCGTGTTCACCGGTGCGCAGTTTGTGACCTTCCCCGGATACGGGGACGAGGCACCCGGACCCACGGCAATGAATCGCTGGGTTGATCGGCACGGCCACCGAGTTCAAGATCACCCGGGCACGAACTCCATGATCACTTCCTGGGTACGCGCCGTAAGCCGACCGGCTACTTGACCGATCAGGTGTGTGCCTTGTCGGCGAACCGTTGCCGTGCTGCTTGGCGGGACACCCCCAGCGCGAAGGCAATCTGGTTCCATGACCTGCCGTGTGCACGGGCGAGGCTCACGGTTTCTCGGAGTTGTGCTTCGTCGGCGCGTAGCGCCTCGGAAATGGCCGCGACTTGTCGAAGGTCGTCGGTGCGGTCAACCTCCACGTCATCGGGATCAAGATCGTCAGCGAACTGGTCGAACCGCTGTGCAGCCCGCTCGATCTCATCCTCTGTGTGCATCATCATCACCCCTCATCCGAGGAACCTGTAGAACTTCTGTCGAAGCAGCCTGGCGTGAACCACGACCGGATCGCTCCTATCGATATCAAGGATTCCGATCTCCAGCAATGCTCCATCGGAAGCTGGCCCAATGAGCATTGTCAGGTCTTCGTCCAATGACGACTCGCCGTAGTGCAGTGCGGACAGCGTGCCGCATGTCAGCGTCGAGAACCCCATGCTTATGCGCTGGATCACCGATCCGCATACCGACAATTTATCTTGTCTGATCACCCATTTCAAGAGCCACTCGCGGTATCCGACTAACACTCACAGGTCGGCTCGTGA
>JBBSQO010000206.1:0-4848 GCA_038244025.1 Propionibacteriales bacterium | reverse complement strand
GGGCGCTGGAAGATCTTGGCGGTCCTGCTGGTCACCATCTTCATGTCGCTGATCGGCGTCAGCATCGTCAACGTGGCACTCCCCTCCATCCAGCACGGGCTTGGGGCGAGTGAATCAGAGCTCCAGTGGGTGCTGTCGGGATATGCGCTCACCTTCGGTGTGGTGTTGGTCGCGGCCGGCCGGGCCGGCGATCTCTATGGCCGCGGCGTCTTGTTCATTGCCGGTGTCGCGATCTTCACCCTGTCTTCCGTTGCCGCTGGTCTGGCGCCCGACCCGGTGTGGCTGGATGCCGCCCGATTCATCCAAGGCGTTGGATCGGGTCTGTTGAACCCTCAAGGGCTGGGCATGATCCAGCAATACTTCAGAGGTGCCGAACGTGGCCGGGCGTTCGGCATGTTCGGCAGTACGGTCGGCGTATCAGTAGGGGCGGGACCGATCCTTGGTGGACTGTTGATTCAGGCTGCAGGAGTCGAGAACGGCTGGCGTTGGACCTTTATTGTCAACGTACCGATTGGCATCCTCGCCATCGTGCTGGCGTTCCTGTGGTTTCCCAAGCCCTTGTTGAACAGGGCGCCGGAAGCGGCCGAGGGCGATCAGACCTCGTCGAGGTCCCGCAATCTGGACCCGGTCGGGTCCATCCTGCTCGGACTGGCGGTACTGACCCTTTTGTTGCCGTTCGCGGAGGCGCGGGCCAATCCGTGGCTCTGGTTGCTTCTGCTGGCTGGTCTAGGATTCGTCTGGCTCTGGGTGGTATGGGAGCGCAGCTATCAACGGCGAGGCAAGAGCCCGATGGTGGACCTGACGATCTTTCGTACCAAAAGCTTCACCAACGGCACTGTGCTGATCTTGTTGTACTTCCTGGGCGTCACCAGTGTCTGGGTACTGATTGCGCTCTACATGCAGGACGGGCTCGGGCACACCGCCTTGGCCAGCGGCATGGTCGGCCTCCCTTCGGCGTTTTTCACCATGTTCGCTGCCAACTGGGCCGGACGCTACGTGATGCGCTTCGGCCGCAAGGTCGTGGTGGGTGGGATGGTCAGCGTACTGATTGGACTGGCCCTCAGCATTGTGGTGATCTTGCTCCATGACGCCTCCTTGCTCAGCGAATGGTGGTTGCTGGTTACGCTGGCCTTCGTCGGTGCCGGCCAGGGTGCGGTGATCAGTCCCAACCAAACTCTGACGCTGGAGCAGGTGCCACTGCAGTACGCCGGCAGCTCCGGCGGGATCATGCAGACCGGCCAGCGGATCGGCACCTCGATCGGCATCACCATCATCAGTACGATGGCCTTCGCCGTGCTGGCACGCTCGGACTGGGCGTACGCCGCGACCGCCGGGTTCATCGCCATCGGGGTGGTGGTTGGCGCTGCGATGGTGGTTGCCGTGCATGATCTGCGGATTCGACACACCGGATGAGACAAACCGGATGAGAACTGTCCGGGTCGGAAGTTAGGTTGAGACTCGTGCCAGATTCGATGATCCGCGCCGCGGGGCTGCGCAAGTCCTACGGCGAGTTCGAGGCGGTCCGCGGCATCAACGTCGAGGTGGCAGCGGGTGAGTCGTTCGGCTTCCTCGGCCCGAATGGCGCCGGGAAGTCCTCAACCATGCGGATGATTGCGGCCGTCTCTCCCCGATCGGGTGGCGAGTTGGCGATCTTCGGACTGGACCCGGACATCGAGGGGCCAACAATCCGGGCCCAGATCGGTGTCTGCCCGCAGGAGGACAGCCTCGATCTCGAACTAAGCGTGCGCGAGAACTTGACCGTCTACGGCCGGTACTTCGGCCTGCCGCGATCCGAGGTCGCCGTCCGTGCCGACGAGCTGCTTGCCTTCGTGCAGCTGACCGAAAAATCACGGGCCAAGGTGGACGATCTGTCCGGCGGCATGAAGCGGCGGTTGACCATCGCCCGATCGCTGATCAATCAACCGAGCCTGCTGCTGCTGGACGAGCCGACCACCGGTCTGGATCCGCAGGCGCGGCACCTGCTGTGGGACAAGCTGTTCCGGCTCAAACAGCAGGGGGTGACGCTGGTGCTGACCACGCATTACATGGACGAGGCCGAGCAGTTGTGTGACCGGCTGGTGGTGATGGACAACGGCGTGATCGTGGCCGAGGGTTCACCGCTGGAGCTGATTCGCCGCTACTCCACCCGGGAGGTGGCCGAGCTGCGCTTTGGCGTCGGGGACCACGAGGTCATTGCCGAGAAGGTCGGCGACCTGGCCGACCGGGTCGAGGTGTTGCCGGACCGGCTGCTGCTCTACACCGCCGACGGTGAGGCAGCGCTGGCCGCGGTCACCGAACGCGGACTGCAGCCGCGGTCGGTGCTGGTCCGCCGCTCGACCCTGGAGGATGTGTTCCTGCGGCTGACCGGTCGGAGTCTGGTGGAGTGATGCCTGAGCGTCGCGAAATGGTGGGGGCCTCGAATGCTGCGCTCGCCCGGGTGGTCCCGCCTGGTCACCTGACGATGGTCCTCCGCCAGTTCGACTACTGGTTGACCGTCTACCGGCGCACCTGGAAGGGCACCGTGATCAGCTCCTTCGTGCTGCCGCTGCTGTACGTGGCGGCAATGGGCATCCTGCTCGGCGGGTTCATCAACAAGGGCACGGCGAACCTCGAGGGCGCATCGTCGTACCTCGCCTACATCGCACCCGGGCTAGCCGTCGCGCAGGCGATGCAGACCGCCACAGGCGAGGTCACCTACCCGGTGATGGGTGCCATCAAGTGGCATCGCACGTATTACGCGCAGATCGCCACCCCGTTACGGGTCAGCGATGTGGTGGCCGCTCACTTCGTCTTCGTGGTCTTCCGGGTCGCCACCAGTTGCGGCGTATTCCTGGTCGTGCTCGGCTTCTTCGGCGTCTATGCCTCCCTGCTCGGCGCGGTGGCGGCCTTCGGCGTCACGGTGCTGGTCGGCCTGGCCTTCACTACCCCGCTGTACGCCTGTGCCGCGACGATGACGAACGACGCCGGCTTCTCGATCATTTTCCGGCTGGTGGTGATGCCGATGTTCTTGTTTTCCGGCGCCTTCTTCCCGATCTCCAACCTCTCCCCGGCGCTGGAGTGGCTCGCCCGGCTCACCCCGCTGTGGCATGGCGTGGACCTGGCCCGAATGCTCACGCTGGGCCACCTGCATGCCGGCCTGGTTACGGTCCATCTGGGCTACCTGGCCACGCTCGTCGTGCTCGGCTGGTGGCTTAGCGTCCGGGCGCTGGGCAAGAGGTTGGTGAACTGATGCCCACCACCGGACCAGGGGCGGTGATGCTCGGTCCCCGGATCGTTCCGCTGCCGCGGACCGCAGGCAGCCGGATGGTTTTCCGCAACTACCTTGTTTACCGCAAGAGCTGGCTGGTCTTCATCACCGGCTTTCTCGAGCCGGTGTTGTACTTGTTCTCGATCGGCGTCGGCGTCGGGGCGATGATCACCGGGTTCGAATTCAACGGACACGCCATCGGCTACGCCACCTTCGTCGCACCAGCCATGCTGGCTGCGTCGGCGATGAACGGGGCGGTGTTCGACTCGACGTACAACATCTTCTTCCGGATGAAGTACGCCAAGCTGTACGACTCCGTATTGGCGACTCCGATGCGCACCGTCGATGTGGCATCAGGGGAGATCGCCTGGGCGCTGTTGCGCGGCGGGATCTACTCCGCAGGGTTCCTGCTGGTGATGCTGGCGATGGGACTGATCCAGTCTTGGTGGGCGTTGCTCGCACTGCCAGCCACCCTGCTCATTGGTTTCGCTTTCGCTGGGGTCGGGATGGCGCTGACAACGTTCATGCGGTCCTGGCAAGACTTTGAGTACGTCCAGCTCGGCATCATCCCCATGTTCTTGTTCTCCGCAACCTTCTTCCCGGTGACCGCCTTCCCGGAAGTGATCCGTTGGATTGTCGAGATCACCCCGCTGTATCGTGCCGTCTCGCTCTGTCGCGAACTCAGCACCGGGGCACTGTCCTGGTCAGCCGCGGTCTCGGTCGTCTATCTGACGGCGATGGGAGTCATCGGGCTCTGGGTCGCCTCCCGCCGGCTGGACAAGCTGCTGCTGTCCTGAATCCACGACAACCGTACTTGGGTTCCCCGGTCCCAGCCCTGAGCTATCCCTGGCTGGCCCGCTGTTGGGTCGTCCTTGACGGCCCCGATGCGGCACAGTGGAATGCAGACACCTTGTTGTCTGTCTCACTCAATGGCAGGAAAGGAACCCGATGACTTCAAAGACACTCGCCCGTCCACGCAGCGACCGGATGATTGCCGGGGTCTGCTCCGGAATCGGGCGCCGATTCGGCATCTCGCCCAATATCGTCCGGCTGATCTTCGTGCTCAGCTGCTTGCTGCCCGGACCGCAGTTCCTGATTTATATGGCCGGCTGGATCCTGATGCCGGAAGATTCCTGAGTCGTCCCTTCTGGAAGCATCCTCACCGCTCAAGGGTCGATCTGGCCGAAGTCATGGCTGTTTCAAACCGAGTTGACCCGTCACTAGATCACCGACACGCCGCAAAAAGCGGTGAGAATGTGACGGGTCACCGGAGTTTCGGGCTGAGTGTGGCAAGTCTTGGCACCTGACCAAGCGCACTGAATGACCAAGTGCACCGGATGCGCTACAGCACTGCACCCGGGCGATAGGCGGCGGCCTCGGGATGCCCGACGGCCAGTGCCTCGATCCTGGCGACCACGGCAGCGACCTGGCTGCGGGCGTTGCCAGACAGTTTCAGCGGCTGGGTCGCGAGGCCATCAAGCTCGTCCCGGGACAGGCCCAACCGCTCGTCGGCCGCGAGCCGCTCCAGCAGGTCGTTGTGAGTACGGCCCTGCTCGCGCATCTCCAGCGCCACCGCGATGGCATGCTCCTTGATCGCCGGG
>JBBSQO010000205.1:0-4851 GCA_038244025.1 Propionibacteriales bacterium | reverse complement strand
GCCGATCGGGCCGGTAATACTCGGCGGCCATACTGCAGATGAATCCGGGTGTGCAGTAGCCGCACTGCGACCCGCCCCGCACCGCCATCTCCTGCTGCACGGGATGCAAGCCGTCCGGGCCGGCGAGCCCCTCGGAGGTCACGACCTCCTGGCCGTCCAGCGTTGCGGCCGGAATGAGGCATGCGTTGATCGATGTCCAAATCGTCGCTCCGTCCCCATCAGGTCGGGCGACCAGGACCGCGCAAGCTCCACACTCACCCTCGGCGCAGCCTTCCTTGCAACCGGTCAGGCCCTGGTCACGCAACCAGTCCAGTGCCGTGATATGCGCCGTGGCGCCGCCGAGCGACGCGGGTCGGCCGTTGACAGTCGCCTGTAGTGGGCCCATAGTCGAACTCCTGTGCATCCTGGTGAATCACTACTCCTAGCACCAACTCCCTCTATATCACACGAGACCTGATACCACACGAGACCTGACACCACACAAGACGGTACCCGTCAAGACCGCGCGTTGACTCATCAATAATGCGCGCGAACGGGTAGTCGTTGACTCACCAAAGAATTAGGCGGACAGGACGGGCCAGGGGGTGATCTTGGACGAGCTGTGTGCCGCGACGGGCTGGCATCGCAGCCACGCCCTTAAGGCGCTGGCTCGGGTGTTGAAGCCGACGGTGGTGCGCCCGCGCAAACCACGGGCGCCGATGTACGGGGCTGGATGTCATTGTCGCGTTAGCGTTTTGCTGGGCGGTGCTCGGTGCGCCGACGGGCAGACGCCTGGCACCGATGCTGGTAGATCTGGTGCCCAGGCTGCGCCGGTTCGAGGAGCTGGACGTCACCGAGGAGACGGTGGCCGCGCTGGAGATAGCCGGTGATTGCCTGGCCCACATCAACGGGAAGCGGGAGTTGGTCGTCACGGTCACTCTTTCCATGCACCACGATCAGCCCAGTACGCCAGTCGGCGTCGCTCATCAGGTCGAGTACTGGCCTACCGCCTACGGCCCCTTGCCCGGACGAGGGGACCTAAAGCGCCCCACTGACCGCATCCCCTGATGAGCCTGCCCGTGCGGGCCGTCCCAGCAGCCGTTCGGCCTGCGGTGCAGTGGGCAGCGGATCTGTAGATCACTTGTGGGTCTGGTTCAGTGGGCTTCAGCGACCGGTGACGCAAAGTCTGACACAGGATCTCCGGAGGTGAACCACTCGAGCAGCCGTGCCACAATCGGGCCATGCCCCCTTCGTCCGGCCCGGGCCGCCGACCGCACCAACCGACGCTGCGCTCTCGGGTCGAGACCACCAGCCGTCCGTTGTTGCTGCATTTGCACGCACTCCCCCGGCTGATCGTCCCGGTCGGCACCTTGGTGCTGATCGCGATCGGCGCGTTTGCCCCGATGCCGTACGCGCTGGTCGGCTTTGCCATTGCCTTCCTCTTCATTGCCTGGGTTGCCTACCTCGCCTGGCCGGCAGTCACCTGGTCCGGCCGGCTGCTGCGGCTCGCCATGCTCGCCCTGCTGGTCGCCCTCGCCGCCGTCCAGTTCCGCTAGGTTTGGTGTCTGCCCGCCTATCTGGCCGACCCGTCACTTTCTCCCCGGTTTCGGCGGCGTGTCGGTGAAGATGTGACGGGTCAGCGTGAACGGAGCTCACTTCCTAAAGCCGTTGGCCCGGGTCTCGGCCGGGGCCTGATCGCCATAGATCCAGGCGTCGAAGTAGGGTCGCAGATCGACCGGCGTGGCAGCCTGGGCGACCCGTATCCAGTCCTCGGTGCTCCGGGTCCCTGGCGTCTGTGCCCACTGCCGGTTGAACCTGAAAAACGCGTCATCACCTATCAGGTTCCGCAGTGCCTGCAAGGCCATCGGCCCTCGCTCGTACACCTGGTCAAAGAGATGAGGCACCCCAGGATCGATCATGGTCACCCGCCAGAAGCCGGCGTTGCCGGCGTAGTGGGCATAGGTGTCGTTCAGCTGCCGATTGGGATCTTCTGCGTGCACTTTCTCGTCATAGAGCCACGCCGAGTAGGCACCATAGGCTTCGTTGATGAAGACGTCATTCCATTGCCGCATCGTGACGTTGTCGCCGAACCACATGTGCCCGAGCTCGTGCGCGATCACGCGCTCAGCCTGGCCGGGTTTCAGCATCGTCTGCGCCCGATAGACCGGCCGGGTCTGGGTCTCCAGCGCGCCAAACGACAAATCGGCGACCGGCACCATCCCGCCGATCGCCGTGAACGGGTACGGCCCCCAGGACTGCTCCAGCATCGTGAGCACCCGGCCTGAGCTGCGCAACGCGACCATCAGCTGCCGGCGTTGTGGTGGCGACAGCTTTTCCGAGACCGCATAAACGTAAGGCAGCCTCCCGGTGGTGCCCTGCTCGATCTCAAACTGGCCGATCGAGATGAAGTTCAGATACGTGGCCATCGGCCGGTCGGCCACCCAGTGCCAGGTGTCGAAGCCGGCCTCATCGGCGGCATCCCTGGACTTCAGCCGGCCGACGCTGATCACGTCCATCCCGGCCGGCACCCGCACCGACACGTCCATCAGCGCCGGGTCGGAGGGATGATCATTGGCCGGGAACCACCAGGCTGAGCTTTCCGGCTCACCGGCAAAGGTCCACTCGCCGTCAGCGGCATAGAACCCCGATGTCCGGCCATGGTGCAGGCTGCCGGGCTTGCCGTGATAGCCGATCATCACACTGAACATCGCACCGCGCACGATCGGTCGGCTCGGTGTGACACGGACATCCTGGAAACCCGTCCTGGCGAAGTCTGCCGGTGCCCCGTTGACCGTGATCCGCTGGACATCCAGGGCAAGATCAACAAAGAACGCGGCCAGCGGCTGGCTGGCCCGGGCCCTGATCGTGGTGTCGCCGGTCAACGTTTCCGAGCCGGGATCCCAGTTCACCTTAATCTGGTAGCTCAAGGCGTCATAGCCACTACTGCCATAGTCTCCGAAGTACGGATCCCCGACGCCAGCTTGACCTTGGACCGGGCTGCCCGCCGCAGGCGACCGGTCCGCCACCATCACTGCGACCAACCCGGCCAAGATCAGGATGGGCAACAGAAAAGCCATCGCCTGCAGGAAAACCCTCCGACGGGCGGACTCAGCGCTCGACATGCGCCAACGACCTCAGCGACCTCTCCAGGTGCCAGACAACGAAGGCTGAGGTGAGACCGCTGGCTTCCCGCTGCCGGCCTGGATTCGCCTCCCGGGTTGCTTCCCATCGCCCTTCCAGCAGGGCACCCAGCAGCGACAGGGTCGCCGGAGCCGGCTGAGCCGACCCCGGTGGCCGGCATTGGGTGCAGACCACACCGCCCGCGGCCGGGGAGAAGGCGGCATGCGGACCAAGCAGGCCACACCTGGCACAGTCGGTGAAGCTCGGTGCATAACCGGCAATGGCCAGCGACCGCAACAGGTAGGAGTCGAGAATCATGGTGGCCGGTCGTGGCCCATCACTGGTGCCCTCATTGAGCACCCGGAGCGCGCCGACCAGCAGCTGATAATGCTGGAGCGCTGGTTCACCCTCCTCGGTCACCAGCCGGTCGGCCGTCTCCAACATCACCTGCCCGGCGGTGTAGCGCTGATAATCCACGATCAGCGGCTCGCCGAACGCGTGCAGCGATTCCACCTGGGTGACGATGTCGAGCGTACGGCCAACAGCGAACTGCACATCGATATGGCTGAACGGCTCCAGCCGGGCGCCGAACTTGGACGAGGTGCGGCGGACCCCCTTGGCGACGGCCCGGATCTTGCCCCGCTGCCGGGACAAGACGGTGATGATCCGGTCGGCTTCACCCAACTTGTGGGTACGCAGCACGACGGCTTCATCCCGATAGGTCGGCACCTCGCTATTCTCCCCTACGTGGCAAGGAACTCACCCAAACCCTCATCCGCGCGCGGCGACAGCCCACGACCGGCACCGCGACCACCGGCGCCGCATCCCAGTGGCGCCCGGCCACCGCAGATCCCGACCGCCGAGCTGCCACAACACATCGCGATCGTGATGGACGGCAACGGCCGGTGGGCCAAGGCCCGGAACCTGCCCCGCACCGAGGGTCATGCCCGCGGTGAGGATTCGCTCTTCGATGTGATCGAAGGCGCGGTGGAGGTCGGTGTCAGGTACCTGTCGGCGTACGCCTTCTCGACCGAGAACTGGCGCCGATCCCCCGATGAGGTGCGCTGGCTGATGGGCTTCAACCGCGATGTCATCCGCCGGCGCCGCGACCAGCTGGACGCGATGGGCGTCCGGGTGCGCTGGGCTGGCCGCCGGCCGCGGCTGTGGCGGAGCGTGATCCGCGAGCTGGAAGACGCCGAGGCCCGGACGATCAACAATGAGGTGCTGACACTCCAGTTCTGCGTCAACTACGGTGGCCGGGCGGAGATCGTGGATGCCGCGCGACAGATCGCCGAGCTTGCCGCCCAAGGCCGGCTCGACCCGGCGAAGCTGACCGAGGACCGCTTCCGGAAGTTCCTGGACGAGCCGGAGATCCCCGATGTGGACCTCTTCATCCGATCGTCCGGGGAGCAGCGAACCTCCAACTTCCTGGTCTGGCAGTCGGCCTATGCCGAGATGGTGTTCTTGGACCGGCTCTGGCCCGACTTCGACCGACGCGACCTGTGGCGAGCCATCAAGCTCTACAGCGAACGGGACCGTCGCTATGGCGGCGCCGTACCCAATCCGCCCGGCTGATCATGCTTGGGGTGATCATGCTTGGGGTGATCATGCTTGGGGTGATCATGGTCAATTCGGTCATTCATCGACTGATGAGGTCGAAAGATGACCAAAACATAGTTGTCCGGCGGCATTGACAGGGAGATCACTGACTGACAACCATAGAAGGCCCTGGCTTCGCGACTCGCGGCAGAG
>JBBSQO010000204.1:0-4852 GCA_038244025.1 Propionibacteriales bacterium | reverse complement strand
TCGGCCAGCTGGTCACCGGCATCCTCCAGCCACTCCACCACCTCCTCATACGAGGCGATCACCGCCGAAATCAGGATCTGGAGCGCCACCATGGTGCCCCCCCTGGAGAGCTGCTGCTCGGTACGGTTCCAGGTATTGATCACAAAGTCCCGGCCGGTACGGGCGGAAGAAGCGCCCCCCTCAGCGCAACAGATGATCGCACGATCGGTGACCACCGACGACGCCGCATCCACATTCAGCTCGATCGAGTCCTGATCAAGGGCGACCGCGTTCATCACGATCAGACTGGCCTGACCGAGCTGTTCGAACTTCGTCCGGTCGTCATTTGCCGACAGGTCCCGGATGGCATGCTCATCCAGACCAAGCGCGGCGCCAATCCGCCGCAGCTCGTCGATGTCTTGTTGGGAGATGACCCACCAGGCAGCAGCATTGCCATGATATTTGAGCACATCGGCAAGATCATCGCCATCGAGGCCGGCGGCGATGGTCTCCTGTCCGGACCATACCCGGCTGGCGATCCCGCTGCTATCACCAGCCGCCGGTTTGGTGGTCGTCAGATCAGCCCGCAATCGAGGTGCCGGCGCTGCGCAGATCCTCACACGCCGTCACCACCCGCTTGGCCATCCCGGACTCCGCCGCCTTGCCCCAGGCCCGCGGGTCGTAGGCCTTCTTGTTGCCGACCTCGCCGTCAATCTTCAAGACACCGTCATAGTTGTTGAACATGTGTCCCACCACCGGACGGGTGAAGGCGTACTGGGTGTCGGTGTCGACGTTCATCTTGACCACCCCGTAGTCCAGAGCAGCACGGATCTCCTCCAGGGTGGAACCGGAGCCACCGTGGAAGACTAGGTCGAATGGCTTCTCCTTGCCGATCTTGGCGCCCACCGCTTCCTGGATCTCGTTCAGCACCTCGGGCCGCAGCTTGACCGAGCCCGGCTTGTACACGCCATGCACATTTCCGAAGGTGAGGGCGGTGATGTAGCGACCCTTCTCACCGGTGCCGAGCACCTGAATGGTCCGCAACCCGTCCGCCACCGTGCTGTAGAGCTTCTCGTTGATCTCGTTGCTGACGCCATCCTCCTCGCCGCCGACCACGCCGACCTCGATCTCCAGGATGATCCTTGCCTTAGCCGTCAGCCCGAGCAGCTCGTCGGCAATGGAAAGGTTCTCCTCCACCGGTACGGCCGAGCCGTCCCACATGTGCGACTGGAACAGCGGGTTCTCGCCGCGACTGACCCGCTCAGCGGAGATCTTCAGCAGCGGCCGGACATAGCCGTCGAGCTTGTTCTTGGGACAGTGGTCGGTGTGCAGGGCGATGTTGACCTGATAGTTCTTCGCCACCTCGTGGGCGTAGGTGGCCAGCGCGACCGCGCCCGTCACCATGTTCTTGATCGTCGGCCCGGACGCGTACTCGGCGCCGCCGGTGGAGATCTGCACGATCCCGTCGGAGCCGGCCTCGGCAAACCCGGCCAGCGCCGCATTGAGCGTCTGCGACGAGCTGACATTGATTGCCGGGTAGGCAAAGGACTTCTGCTTGGCCTTGTCCAGCATGTCGGCATAGACCTCGGGAGTTGCGATCGGCATATCATGCCCTTTCTGGTGGAGGGATCTTTTGTCGTTCCCAGTCTCTCAAAGATGCCAAATGTTGGTGAAGACCGGCTGCCCTGCTGGTCTAGTTGACACCGGTCACTTGTGCCAGGCCTCATTTGTTCAGGCCTCATTTGTTCAGCCTCTCAATTGTCCAGAGCGGACAGGTCCACCCCATGACGTCCGGCGGAGTAGGCGCGAGCCGTCGAGTCCACCGTCGCGATCGGGATGCGAATATGGCGCAGCGGTAGCGCCACCTGTTCGCCACTGCGGGCGTTGACCTGGATCAGTGGGCCCCGGCCGAGCTTTCCCCTGACCACCGCAATGCTTGTGACGTCGGACCATCCGTACGGCTGGCCGCCGATCTCGACCCCGTGGCGGTTGATCCGGAGTGCGGTGCCGGCCGGCATACTTTGCACCTCCTTCCGAGCCAGGCGATAGGCGAGGAATGTCCCGGCCACCCAGGTGACGGCCACCGCCAGAGCGATGCCGTAGACGACGAACCAGCCCGGTCCCTGACGGTCGGAGAAGAAGAAATACAGGCCAACCATGATCGCGATGGTGATGATCAGGGACACGATCCGCATCCGCACCATCCCACGGCGATGCTGCATCCTGGCCACCACCTCGGACGGGTCGTACGGTACTGCCAGCTCCTCGATCGGGTCCGAGCTCAAATCGCCATCCTCTTCTCCGGTCTCGCGGTCATCCGGGCACCGTCATCGGCGCTTTCAGTTCTCCCGTGCGCCACGCGGCGTGATGGCCATGTGGATGCGGTAGCGATCGGCTCGGTACCACGACCGGGACAGCTCGATCACCTGGTCCCCGGCATAGGTGATCCGTTCCTGGACCAGCAGGGGGGCACGCTTGGCGATCCCCAGGATGCGCGCCTGATGTGCATCGGCTGACTCGGCCCGGACGGTCTGCTCGCCGCGCGTCACCACCACCTTGTACTCGCTGGCGAACACGTCATAGAGGGTGCCGAGCTCCCGCTGCAGCAGGCCGGGGAAGAGGGCGGACGGATAGAGCCCGACCTCATAGGCCATCGGGGTCCCGTCGGCGGTACGCAGCCGCTCCACCCGGATGACCGGGCGCCCGGGTCGGAGCCGCAGGGCATAGGCCGAGTCATCGTCGGCCTCCTCCTCACTGGCCGAGAGCACCACGGTCGCCGGGATCAAGCCCCGCGCCCGCATCTCCCGGGAGAATGAGGTCAGGTGCAGCCGGGAGTCGACCTGGGGGCCAGTGACGTAGGTGCCCTTGCCATGGACGCGCTGCAGCGCTCCGGCGTCGACCAGGTCGGTAATGGCCTGCCGCACGGTGACCCGGCTGACCCCGAGCCGGACAACCAGGGCGCGCTCGGACGGGATCGCATCACCAGGGTGTAGCTCTGCGTCAATGAGCTGCTCCAGGATCCCGCGCACCTGGGCACGTTTGGTGGTTGCCGATCCGAGTGGTCGAGCCGGCCGATATCCGCTGCGATCACGACCACCTGACTCATGCTCCAACGGGACTCCTTCTGAGACTTGCCGGGTGGGCGCCCGGACCGGCGGCGAGATGGACGGTCAGCAGACCAGTCCATACCAGTATGGCTGATCCCGATCAGCGGAACAATAATGCGCGGCTGAATGTGAGATGCCGAGAGGCGGAAGGATGTGGGCTGAGCCGCAATATCGGAAGCCTCGCCGGCCAGCCGCTGACACTCACCCTTGACCCGCGCCGGCAGCCCTAACGCCGTTCAACGAACACGGCAACGGTCCGGGCCGGAACCGTCAATGTGGCGGCCAAGGCGTCCCAGACCGACGCCTTCACGACCGGGTCGGTGCCGTTCGCCTGCACCGGTGAGAGGGCCAGCTTCGCGCCGGCGAGCCCGGGCACCCGCTGGCTGACCAGACCCGGCGTGGCATTGAACACCACCACCAGGTTCTTGATCTGACGATCGACCTGCAAGCCGTGAGTGTCATTGATCCGCAGCACGATCACGCCAGGGTGGGCATCGGCGGTACCGGACACCGGGAACGAGACCTTCTGGTTGATCAGCTTCGCTGTGCCCAACCGGAACAGCGGGGAGGAGAACCGCAGCCGCAACAGCTGCTGTGCCTGGGTGGTCGCCGTCCGCACCGCGGCCTGGTCCGGCTTCAGCGCCGGATCGGCCAGCAGCGGTTGCTGATACTTCCACTTGCCCTGATTGTCCGCCTTTGGCGGCAGGCCGTGGCCGAAGCCGTTGTCCTTGCCGGTCCAGTCCAGCCGGTTGAACCAGTCACCGGAGTTGTAGGAGTTCCGGTCCAGGCTCTTGCTCCGCAGCAGGTCGGTGCCAGCATGCCAGAACGCCGGCGACTGACCGAGGGCGGGAACCGCCAGCGACAGGGTGTTCATCCGGACCCGGTCCGGCATCGAGGTCGCCTTCGGCAGTTTGTAGGTCAGCTCATCGAACAGGGTCTCGTTGTCATGGGCGTCGACGTAGCTGATCACCTCGTCCGGCTGGTCGGCATAACCGGCCGGGGACCCGTTGTAGTCCACCTGGTCACCGCGGACCTGCTTGCCCTCGGCACTGGTAAAGGTGAAGCTCCGCAGGTTGCCGGCCAGTCCGAGCTGGATCAGGTCGGTGTAGTTGTCGAGCCGCTTCGCCGCGTCCGGCTGATCAAGAGCATTGGGGTCGGTCAGCAGACCGTCTCCGAAGCCCTGCTTGCGAGGGTCGTCGTCAAACGGGCTGCCGCCCCGGACAGCGTCTCGGGACCGGTCGGAGAAGGTGCCGATTCCGGTGCCGCCCAGGTTGCCCTGGCTGGCCTGGGTGAACAGCGCGTTGTCGGCCACCTCACCAAAGTTCCAGCCCTCGCCGTACAGGTAGACGGCCTTGCCGTTCACGCCGTCCTTGACCTTCGTCAGCTGGTCCAGCGCGTGCCGTACCGCTAGCAGGTTTTCCTTGCTGTGGAAGCCCATCAGGTCGAACCGGAAGCCGTCGACCTTGTAGTCGCGGGCCCAGAGCACCACGGCGTCGACCATGATCTTCTGCGCCATGGCATGCTCGGTGGCGACGTTCGGGCAGCAGGTCGAGGTTTGGACCGCACCGGAGGCATCCAGCCGGTGGTAGTAGCCGGGCACGATCTTGTCCAGCACGGACTTTTCATCCTGCCCGGAAGCCGCGGTGTGGTTGAAGACCTGGTCCAGCACGACCCGCAGGCCGTCGGCGTGCAACGATCCGACCATGGTGCGGAACTCGGCGATCCGCCTGCCGCCATCGGCAGTAGCCGCCGATGACGCATAGGAG
>JBBSQO010000203.1:0-4854 GCA_038244025.1 Propionibacteriales bacterium | reverse complement strand
GACCACGGCGGCCTCGGCCACTTCCGGGTGAGCGTAGAGGATCTCCTCCACCTCGCGCGGATAGACGTTGAAGCCATTACGGATGATCATGTCCTTCTTGCGGTCCACGATGAAGTAGTAGCCATCGGCATCGCGTTTGGCCAGGTCGCCGGTGTGGAACCAGCCACCACGCATCGCCTCAGCGGTGTCCTTGGGCCGGTTCCAGTAGCCCTTCATCACGTTCTCGCCCCGGATCACGATCTCGCCGATCTCACCCTCACCAACCTCATGATCATCTTCATCAAGCAGCCGGAACTCCACCCCACGGATCGGGGTGCCGATGGATCCGGGCTTGGCCTCGGCGTCGGGGTGGTTGAAGGAGGCGACCGGGGAGGTCTCGGACAGACCGTAGCCTTCCAGCAGCTTGAAGCCGAAGGCCTGCTGCACCCCGTGCAGCACCTCGACCGGCAGCGAGGCGCCTCCAGAGGCGGCCAGCCGCAAGGTGGAGGTGTCGAACCGGTCCTTGTCCTTGACGGCCAGCAACCCCATGTACATGGTTGGCACGCCGAGGAAGACGGTGACCTTGTCACTCTGCACGATCGACAACGCCTGCTCACCATCAAAGCGGGGCAGCAGGGTCAGGCAGGCACCACCGGCAATGGCCTGGTTTAGGCCCACTGTCTGGCCAAAGATATGGAACAGCGGCAGCCCGCCAAAAACCACATCACCCGGCTCGAGCGGCATCAACGTCTCCAGCGAGGTCCGTACGTTGCTGCTCAGGTTGTCGTGGGTAAGCTCGGCCCCCTTCGGAGTACCGGTGGTACCGCTGGTGTAGAGCACCACCGCGGTATCGTCGCCGGACTGCTGGGCCACTTCGGTGGTCGGCTGCTGCTCGGCCAGCAACTCCTCGAACTCACCCGGTGTGGAAATGATCACCGTGGTCGTCGTCTGCTCGGCTGCCTTGGCTGCTTCCGCGGCGAACATCGGAAAAACGACCGCAACCGTGCACCCGGCATCGCCCCAGGTGTAGCTGATCTCACCGGCCTTGAGCAGCGGGTTCATTGGCACCACCACCGCGCCGAGGCGCAAGATGGCGTAGTACACGATCGGGAAGTAGGCGACATTGGGCATGATCAGTGCCACCCGGTCGCCGGACCGAACGCCGCGCGAGGCCAACAGCGTGGCGCACCGGGCGACGGCATCATCCAGTGCCGCATAGCTCAGGATGGTGTCACCCTGCTTGATGGCCGGGCTGTCCGGGTGGGAGACCGCCCGATCGGTCAGCCAGCAGGCGATATTGGAGTTTGCCGTCATGCCCGCACTCTAGCGATCCGCCGAGAGTTTCGACGACTGTCCGGAAACTTCATCCACAGCCCAGCCCCCAGCCCGGCCAGCAGGCCACCTAGGTGGGCCTGCCAGCTGATCTGCGGGATACTGACCGAGGCGTAGACGTTGACTGCCACGATGGCGATGATCAGCAGCAGGTTCACCCGGCGCCGGATGGCCCAGACCACAAGAACGCCGAAGAGAGCATAGATGGCGCCGGACGCTCCGGTGACCACCTCGTTTCTGGCGCCGAGCCAGAGCACGGCCGCGCTTCCCAGCAGTGCGCCGGCCAGGTAGATGGCCAGCATCCGGATCGCGCCAATGCGTTCCTCCACCTGCTGTCCCAGCACCCACAGCACCACCAGGTTGGTGACCAGATGCCACCAGTAGATCTGGGTGAAGGCCGAGGTCAGCGGTTGCCACCAGGCGCCGTCGGCAAAGCCGGTGGCCAGCACGCCATCCCCTAGTGACTGGGTGATCGGTGACAGCATCAGCTGGCCGGCCAGTCCGGGGCCTTGCCAGCTGATCAGCACGAAGACGGCCAGGTTGATGCAGGCCAGACCCAGCGTCACGGGCATGATCCTGCCCACCCACACCTGCCGCCAGAGGTTCCGGCCCAGCAGCCGCCAGCGAGAACTCCTCGGGGTGGTTAAACTTATCGGCTGTCTCACCCCGCGAGCCTAGCTAGAGGGTGGCTCCCTACTGGGGCCAGTGCCGTTAAGACCAGTGCCGGGTGAGACCAGTGCAAGTTTGGCCGGGTCATCGATAGGCTCGCCAGAGACCTGCCACAACGGACCAACGAATGAACAGCAGATGAGCAAGAGAGACAACATGAGCCTGAGCGACCTCACGCGAACCGAGCTGTGCGATGAGAACGGCCGGCAGCGCGACGCCTACCAACGGCTGGTCGACCGTAAGCTCAGCTTGGACCTGACCCGCGGGAAGCCATCGTCGGCCCAGCTCGACCTGTCCGATGAGCTGCTGGAGCTACCCGGCCGTGGCCACCACACGGCCGCGAACGGGATGGATGTCCGCAACTACGGGGGCCTGCAGGGGTTACCAGAAATCCGGCAGATCTTCTCCGAGCTGATCCGGGTTCCGGTCGACCAGCTGGTGGCCGGCGACAACTCAAGCCTGGCCCTCATGCACGACACACTGGTCGATGCCCTACTGCACGGCACGGTCGACTCCGAGCGGCCCTGGGTACATCAGCGCGTCAAGTTCCTCTGCCCGGTGCCGGGCTATGACCGCCACTTCACCCTCTGCGAGCAGTTCGGCATCGAGATGATCGCTGTCCCGCTGGGAGACCACGGGCCCGACCTGGAGCAGATCGCCGAGCTGGTGGCCGCCGACCCGCAGATCAAGGGCATCTGGGTCGTCCCGACCTATGCCAACCCGAACGGTGTGGTCTACAGCGAGGAGGTCACCCGGGCGCTGGTGTCCATGTCGGCTGCGGCGCCCGACTTCCGGATCTTCTGGGACAACGCCTATGCGGTGCACCATCTCACCGACAACCCTCATGAACCGCTGGACGTGCTCGGCTTGGCAACGGCTGCCGGCCAGCAGAACCGGGTCTTCGTTTTCGCGTCCACCTCCAAGGTGAGCTTCGCCGGCGCCGGCGTGTCCTTTTTCGGCAGTTCGGCGGCCAATGTCGGCTGGTATCTGCGCCATCTGGCCAAGCGCTCAATCGGGCCCGACAAGGTCAACCAGCTGCGGCACGCGATGTATTTCCGGGATGCGGACGGGGTACGGAATCTGATGGTCCGGCACCGAGCCATCATCGCCCCAAAGTTCGCCCTGGTGCTGCAGACTCTGCAGCAGCGGCTCGGTCGGCTGCAGGCGGCGGAGTGGACCCACCCCGAAGGCGGTTACTTCGTCAGCCTGGATGTGATGGACGGCACCGCCTCCCGGGTGGTCGAGCTGGCCGGCCAGGCTGGGATTGCCATGACGCCGGCCGGTGCCGCCTTTCCGTACGGGAAAGACCCGCGGGACCGCAATATCCGGATCGCCCCAACGATGCCGCCGGAAGTTGACGTTGCCGAGGCGATGGACGGGTTGGCCAGCTGCGTACTGCTGGCGGCGACCGAGAAGCTGCTCGCCGCTCGGACCGGTTAGCCGTCTTTGCTTGTCGGGGCCTGTTCCGGGGCGGCGAGGAGGATGCTGCCGTCCAGCTGGTCATTGTGCACCGAGCCCAGTTCGACTCAGCCTGGCAAACCACGTACACTTTTCGTCTTGGTGGGCCACCATGATTTTCGTGTGCCCGCAGCCGACCTGGGCAAGCGCCCGGCAGCTGCCGGGTAGGGGAGCCGGGGGCCACTGAAGGGCAATAGCTCAACTGGCAGAGCATCGGTCTCCAAAACCGAAGGTTGGGGGTTCAAGTCCCTCTTGCCCTGCGAAGCAGGTAGTAGGGCCGCTGCAGGGATGTGGTTTGGGGTGCTATTTGCGGACAAGACGACATCCGCAACGAACGATGCTCGCTGTGAATGACGCTCGCTGTGAACGACGCAGGGGGCGATGACGATGGACAAAGGATCAGATGTGGCTGAAGACAAGGACATGGACTCGACCGACGAGTCGAAAACGTCCGCTGCCGACGATCCCTCGGTGGACCCGGCTGCGGATGAGATCACCGCGATGTCCGTGGACGACGCCGACGACCTGGATGCCGACGACCTGGACGAGGACGACCTGGACGGGGACGGGGAACTGGTCCCGGCCGGTGTCGCGGCTGGTGCCAAGCCCAGAAAGGGCGACACCGAGGGCCGTTCGAAGAGCAGCCAGAAGAAGAGCGGTGCCCCCCGCAAGCAGAAGCGACCCGAGGACAAGACGAGCCGGACGACACCGGTGCAGTTCATCAACGAGTCTGTTGATGAGTTGCGGAAGGTCGTTTACCCGACCGGCAGCCAGCTGCGGAGTTATTTTGTCGTGGTGCTGGTCTTCGTGCTGTTCATCATCGCCGTGGTGAGCTTGCTGGACCTGGCATTTGGCTGGGCAATCTTGAAGGTGCTCGGCCGATGAGCAATGACAACAGCTACGGAGAAACCAACGTGCCAGAAAACTTTTCAGCCGACGACTCGCTGGAAAGCCCCCAGTTCGAGGAGAGTCCGGCCGAGGAGAGTCCGGCCGAGGAGAGTCCGGCCGAGGAGGATCCAGCCCAGCCCGGTCCGGTTCAGCCCGGTCCGGTTCAGCCCGGTCTGGAGGATGCGCTGACTCCGCAGGGTTCAGCAGCTGCGCGAAGTGCTGAGTCGCCGGACAGCCCAGCTTCTGCAGCCAGCCCTGCTTCTGCCGCCAGTCCTGCTTCTGCCGCCAGCGCAGATCCGGTCGAGGCCATCTTCGGTCAGTCTGCGACTGCGGATGCATCTCGGACTGAGGATGACTTTGAGATTGATCTGGGCGCGGAGTCGTTTGGCTCGCAGTCCGAGACGGAGGGCCTGGACATCTTCGGCGCCGACAAGTCCGCCGAGAAACCGGCTGACGAGGACGGCATCGAGCTGGACTTCGGCACCGAGGAGCCAGCTGCGACCGACGAGGATGAGGATGCTGACCGGG
>JBBSQO010000202.1:0-4854 GCA_038244025.1 Propionibacteriales bacterium | reverse complement strand
CGAAGCGGAAGTCCAACAGCCGACGACCCGCTCCGATGACCGGTGCCGGTCGAGGCGCTGCTTTCGGCTGCGGTGCAAACGGCGGTGTCCGTCGGGGCGCTGCCATCGGCGGAAGTGCCCGCCGAGACGGTGTCTTTCGAGGCGGGGCCGGGTGGCGCTGGGGTGGTGACCGCCAGCTCCGGTCCGGGCGCAGCGCCACCAACGGGGGCGGCCGGAACATTGCCAGCCGGCCCACCGCTGTGCTGCGTTACCCGATCAGTCAACCCTGTTTCCTTACGCCCCTGTTTTTCTTAGGCCCCTGTTTTCTTACGCCCCTGTTCCCTTACGCAGGGCTCCGCGGGCAGAGACCTGGCCAGTCTATGTCGGCTGGGGAAGAAAGGTTCCGGGCACGGCCCCGACCGGACTCTTGCGTTTTCCAGCCTTATCGCCGAGATAGGGTACGGAATCGCCGTTTTGACCGGCGCAATCGCGAATAGGCAGGAAAACACAGGGTCTGGGTCACTTCGGGTCGGAGCGCCGAACCACCACGACCTGGTCGCCAATCTCCAGTGTTGCCACGGTCGGATCATAAAAGCGGCGCAAGGTCTTGTTGCGTACCACCGCCACCACGCGCTCGGTGACGATCGACGACGGTGCCTGGCCGACCTCCTCACGAGTCACCTGCCGCTCGGTGACCTCCAGCCCCTCACCCGAGGAGAGCAGATCCTCGATCACCGTACCGAGGTTCGGGCTGACCGCCGACAAGCCGAGCAGCCGTCCGACGGCATCGGAGGAGGTGACGACGGCATCGGCGCCGGACTGCCGGAGCAGCGAGACATTGTCGCTTTCACGGACCGCGACCACCACATGGGCGCTCGGGTTCAGCTGACGGATGGTCAGGGTGGCAAGAATGGCGGCGTCGTCGCGGTCCAAGGTGATCAGGACCTCACGTGCCTTGCTGATCTCGGCCCGGCGGAGGATGTCCCGACGGGTGCCGTCGCCCTCGATGGCCGCCAGCCCGTCCACGTTCGCCTCGGTCACGGCTGAGGTCCGGCCGTCGATGACCACCACCTGGGCCATGTTCAGCTCGTTGCGGCGCAGGGTCGCTACCGCACTGCGCCCCTTGGTGCCGTAGCCGACGACGACGATGTGATTACGCATGTGCTTCCTCCAGCGGGAGTCACGGAACACCCGGCGACCTTCGTTCGCCAGCACTTCCAAGGTGGTGCCAACCAGCAGGACCAGGAAGAGAATCCGCAACGGCGTGACCACGACGGCGTTGATGATCCTGGCGTGCCGGGTAACGGGGGTAATGTCGCCATAGCCGGTGGTAGTGATGGTGACAGTCGCATAGTAAATGGCGTCCACCAGACCGACCACACCGTCGGCGTTGTTGTCCTGGTAGGAACCCCGGTCGAAGTAGACGAGCGAGATGGTTATCGCCAGCAGGATCAGGGCGACCAGGCCACGCTGCCCCAGTGCCCTGGCCGGGGACGATGCCCGGGCCGGCAGGCTGACCAGCGCCTGGTAGCCCCAGGAAGACCTGCGCCGTGCGTCCCTGTCCTCATCCATCCCTGATCCGAACTTGCTTGTTCCGAACTTGCTTGATCCGAACTGGTTTGTTCTGTACTGGCATGTCTGTCGAGTGCCGCTCTCAGCCTTCGACGGTCAGCACCGAGGTAACGTCGTTCACCTGATGGCTGACCAGCAGCTCACGGCCGTTCAGGAAGGCGAGCTCCATCAGTACGGTGACCTGGACGAGCTCGGCACCCAGCTGGCGCAACAGCCCGGCCGTGGCGGCGATCGTCCCGCCAGTGGCCAGCACATCATCGACAACCAGCACCCGGGCGCCAGGTGAAATGGCATCGGCGTGGATGTTCAGCGTTTCCTGGCCGTACTCCAGCGCAAATGTCTCGGCCAGTACGTCCCCGGGTAGCTTTCCCGCTTTGCGGACCGGGACGAAACCGGCGCCGAGGGCCAGCGCCACCGGGGCACCGAAGATGAACCCGCGTGCCTCCATCCCGACGACCACATCGATGTCCTTCGGACAGGTCCGCACCAACTCGGTGATGGAGATCTCGAACCCGCCGGGCGAAGCCAGTAGCGGGGTGATGTCCTTGTACACCACACCCGGCTTGGGGAAGTTCGGCACATCACGGATCAGGCCGGCTATCAGCTCGGCGTTGCTCCGCCTCTTCTTGGGCGATCCCGGTCCCCGATCGGCGATGTCCACCTGGGCGATGTCCGGGTGGGTGAGGGTCATCGTTACTTCTTTCGCTGGCTTCGGGGCTTGTTTCTGGGCTGAGGTCGTTTGGCGGCACCGTCGGTAAGCGGCCGGACCCCCGCTGGCCGGCTGTCGGTGCTCGACACCTTGACTGTCGGCTGGGTGCCGTCCGGCCGAGCCGCCTCCGGCTGACCGTCGCCGGTGGTGCCGTCTCGTTCTGCCACGGCCACGGCCGGCCGGCCGCGCTGCTGCCCCGGCTGCGCCCCGGTGGCCCGCCGAGGGGCTGATCCTTTGCTGGGCGACCCGGCGTTCGTCGTTTCGACGGCCTTTGGCTGCGGGCCGGCCGAGCCAGGCTCGCCGGTACCCGAATCGGCGGCCTTGGCAGCCAGTTTGGCCCGGCGGTTCTGCACCCGTTTGGTGAGCCTGATCATGTCCGGCTCGCGTTCCTTCATCTGGGCCAGCAGCGGCGTCGCGATGAAGATGGATGAGTAGGCACCAGAGATCATCCCGATGAAGAGGGCCAGCGACAGGTCTTTCAATGGCCCGGTCCCCAGGATAAAGGCACCGGCGAAAAGCAGTGCGGCCACCGGCAGAACACCGATCAGGGTGGTGTTGATGGACCTGATCAGCGTCTGGTTGACGGCCAGGTTAGCCGCTTCCGAATAGGTCTTGGTGGTGCTGCCCTTGAGGTCGCGGACATTCTCGCGGACCTTGTCGAAGACCACCACCGTGTCGTACAGGGAGTAGCCCAGGATGGTGAGCACCCCGATCAGGGTGGCCGGAGTGACAGTGAAGCCGACCAGGGCATACACCCCGACAGTAATAATCAGGTCATGCAGCAGGGCGACCAGGGCCGAGACCGACATCTTCCAGTTCCGAAAATAGGCCCAGATCACCAGCGTGACCAAGATCAGGAAGACGCCAAGGGCAAGGCCCGCCTTGGACGTGATCTGTTGACCCCAGGAGGCACCGATCAGGCTATAGGTGACCTGGTCGGAGTTGACTCCGGCCTCCGCGGCGATAGCTGCCCGGACCTTCGGCACCTCCGTCTCCGCATCCAGCGTGCGGGTCTCCACCCGGATGGTGTTGCCGCTGAGGGTGGTCACCGTGGCATCGTCCATGTTCGCGACGCCGGAGTCCGCAACAGCCTGCTGCATGCTGGCCACCGCAGCCTTGTTGGTCTGTGCCATGGTGACCCGGAAGTCCGCACCGCCGGTGAACTCGATCCCAAAGTTGAGTCCCCGGACCAGCAGGGACCCGAGCACGATCACGATCAGTCCGGCCGAGATGAGATACATGATCCGCCGTCTGCCGACGAAGTCATAGGAGATCTCGCCGGTGTAGAGGTGATGACCGATAGAAGAGAGCTTGGACATCATGCCTCCTTCGCCTGGACACCAGACGATGTTTGTGCTCCAGATGGGAACGCAGCGGACCGGGCAGCGCCGGTATCCGCGGCCATCGATGCCGTGGCCGCACCTGCCCGTCGCCTGCCGCCGGGCATCTTGGTGACACCGAAGTGGGCCGGATCCAGCCCGGAGAGCTTGTGCCCGCCGCCGAAGAACTTCGTCCTGACCAGCAGCGACATCAGTGGCTTGGTGAAGAAGAAGATGATGGCGATATCGATCAGGGTGGTCAGTCCGAGGGTGAAGGCAAAGCCCTTGATCCCGCCGACCGCCAGGATGAACAGCACAAAGGCCGACAGCAACGACACCGAGTCCGCGATCAGCACCGTCGACTTGGCCCGGTGCCATCCCGTCTCGACCGCCGAGCGCAGACTCCGACCATCGCGCACCTCGTCCCGGATTCGTTCAAAATAAATGATGAACGAGTCCGCCGTCACCCCGATGGCCACGATCACACCAGCGATCCCGGGCAGGTTCAGGGCAAAGCCCACCGACTGTCCCAGCAACACCACCATCGCGTACGTCAGCAGGCCCGCGATCGCCAGCGAGGCCACCACCACGATCCCCAGGCCGCGGTAGTAGGCAAAGGCAAACATCAGCACCAGGATCAGCCCGATAATGCCGGCCACGATGCCGGCATGCAGCTGCTCCCCGCCCAGGGTGGCGGAAATGTTGTCCACCGAGGAAACGTCGAAGGCGAGTGGCAGCGCACCGTACTTCAGCACGTTGGCCAGATCCTGCGCCGACTTCTGGTTGAAGTTGCCCGAAATCTCGGCCTTGCCGCCGGGAATCGGCTTGCTCACCGATGGCGCCGAGATCGACTCACCGTCAAGCACGATGGCGAACCGGTTCTGCGGAGGCTGCCTGGCCGCCAGTGCTCCGGTGGCCGTTTCGAAGGCGTTCGCACCCTGGGCATTGAACTCGAGGTCGACCACCCAGGTCAGCTGGTTCTGCGGTACGCCGGCGGAGGCCTTGGTCAGCTGGTCACCCTTGATCAGGGCCGGCCCGAGCAGGTACTTCTCGGTCCCCTCCCGGTCGCAGGCCAGCAGCGGCTGGTCCGAGACCTCGGTGATCTTCTCCTTGTCGCTGCACCTGAAGGCGGCAAAATCTGCCTGGTCGTTCTGGCTCGGCTGCCAGTCAATCGCCTTGTTCGGCGGGATCCCCTCGCCCGGCACCGTCGGCCGCGGCGTACGAGGCGCGGGTGGCGCGGTCGGCAGATTCGGCGCCGGGCGGTTGTTTCCCTTT
>JBBSQO010000201.1:0-4854 GCA_038244025.1 Propionibacteriales bacterium | reverse complement strand
CGCAATCGTCTCCGAGGCCTCGGCCACCTTCTCCTCCGCCTCGGGACCTCCCGCTGCAGCGGCCTGCACCACGCAGTGGCTGAGATGCTCGTCGAGCAGTCTCAGTGCGACCGACTGCAGTGCCTTGGTCATCGCGCTGACCTGGGTCAGGATGTCGATGCAGTCCTTGTCATCGGCCACCATCTTCTGCAGCCCGCGAGCCTGGCCCTCGATCCTGCCTAGGCGCTTGAGGTAGTCGCCCTTGTGATCGGCGTAGCCATAGGGGGGATGGCTGGTGTCGTCAGTCGTGGTCTCCTCCTGAGCTCGCACTCTACACCTTACCCCTGTGGGGTATGAAGCAAAGAGCAGCGTACCTCTCGCCGGGACAGCCGGGTGCTGCACGCGGCCCTGCGGTGGGTCGCTGGTGGTGTCGATAAATGGCCTTTCTAGACATCCGTCAGCTGCCGGAGAGTTATGCACAACCATTGTGGGCAAGGCATAGCCGATCGGGTCGTGTCAACCCCGCGGCGCTGGCTCGGGCGCGTCGTGGAACCGCGAGAAAATGAGTTTCTATCCACGGGGCTGTTTCGGTAAACGCCCTAGTCAGCGCGGGTTACTGGCCAGTTTCATGGAGTTGTCCCCAAATTGCTACCCAGGCAGTGCACATCTCCTAGGCGTGTCTCCACAAGACAGATTTACTTGTCCACAGCCACTGTGGATAACGTACTTTCCAAGAAGTGTTGAAGCGCGTACGTTGAGGCACTGCGGTCAGTGAGTTTCCCGAGCGAGTCACCAAAAGTGTCCGTGGCGGAACGTAGCGTGACCATCACACGAACGACGCCGATGAATCGTGGTGGAGGGGAGCGAAGCGTGAGCCTGGCTGAGTTGATGCCGTACGAGTCCGAGCCTCGCCGCGCCGGTGACCGTACGCCTCCCCAGGACAACCCCGCCGAACAGTGCGTGCTGGGCGCGATGTTGATGTCCAAGGACGCTATCGCCGACGTGGTGGAAACCGTCCGCGGCGGCGACTTCTACCGACCGGCCCATGAGTTCATCTTCGACTCCATTCTGGACCTGTATGGCCGCGGTGAACCGGCCGACGCGATCACGGTGGCAGCCGAGCTGACCAAGCGCGGTGAGATCAGCCGGGTAGGCGGTCACAACTATCTGCACGACCTGCTGGCCAGCGTCCCGGTGGCCGCCAACGCCGGCTACTACGCCGAGATTGTCCGGGAGAAGGCGATCCTGCGCCGGCTGGTGGAAGCGTCGCTGAAGATAGCCCAGATGGGCTACGGCGCCCAGGGTGATGTCAACGACATCGTCGATCAGGCCCAGGCGGCCGTCTATGCCGTCACCGACCGCCGGGCCAGTGAGGACTACAAGCCACTGTCGGAGCTGATGGAGACCACCCTCGATGAGATCGAGGCGATCGGGTCCCGCGGCGGGCAGATGGCCGGCGTGCCGACCGGGTTCGCCGAGCTGGACGAGCTGACCAACGGCCTCCATGCCGGCCAGATGATCATCGTGGCGGCCCGGCCGGCGATGGGCAAGGCGCTGGCCCTGGAGACGCCGCTGCCAACACCTACCGGGTGGACGACCATGGGGGACGTGGTAGTCGGCGATGAGCTGATGGATGCTGACGGGTTTCCGACCAGGGTGATCGCGGCGACCACGGTCCTGCACAACCGGCCGTGCTACCGCATCACCTTCTCCGATGGCAGCACCGTGGTCGCCGACGCCCGGCACGAGTGGCGGGCCACCCCGCGCCTCGCCGCTGAGCGGCAGGTCAACACGGCGACCCGGTCGGCCGAGCTGGCGCTGGCAGACGGCGTCACCGTCCCGTCGGAATGGGTCGGCGGCTTCCCAGGCGAGATGTCGGTCGAGTTTGTCCAAACGAGTTCCCAGAGCCCTCTCCTGGCAACGTCGGTCGGTCGGGGAACCACGTCGGTTCAGCTTGTCGAGACCAGCTCCCCGCCGCGGCTGGTCACCACCGAGCAGATGGCGCAAACCACCTGGCTGACCGACGGTGTGGTCAACTGGTCGGTCGGCGTTTCCGCCGCCCTGCAGTTGCGGAAGACCCGGCTGCCGCTGGCTCCGTACGCGCTGGGGGTGGCCCTGGCCGGCGGCGTCTCGATTGATGACGCGATCGCGCTGGACCACATCCCGGCTGGGTATCTGCGGGCTTCGGAGGCCCAGCGGCGGGATTTGCTGGCCGGAATGCTCGATACCGGCGGCCGGGTGCTGCCCACTGGTGTGGTGCAGTTCTCCGCGATGAAGGAGCGGCTGGTCTCCGACACCTTCGAGCTGGTGGTGAGCCTGGGCTATCAGTGCAGTGTCTCGGTGGCCCCGGCGGCTGATGCGGAGACCGCATCGCGTCCCGGTTTCACTGTGCAGTTCCAACCAGGCGATGAGGTGTTCCGGATGGAACAGCGCCGAGGTGGACATGCCGCGGTACGGTGTGTCGCTGACACGACGTCGCAGCAGCGCTATATCACCGACATCACCCCGGTGATGAGCATCCCGGTGCGTTGCGTTGAGGTCGACAACGACGACCACCTGTATCTGGCCACCCGGGCGATGATCCCGACCCACAACAGCACCCTCGGCCTCGATCTCGCCCGGGCCGCCTCGATCAAGCACGGCCTGTGCTCGGCCATCTTCTCCCTGGAGATGAGCCAGGTGGAGATCACCATGCGGTTGTTGTCAGCCGAGGCGCAGATCCCGCTGAACCACATCCGCAAGGGCACTATGACCGATGAGGACTGGACCCGGCTGGCCAAGAAGATGGGCGAGGTGAGCGAGGCGCCGCTCTTCATCGACGACTCACCGAACCTGACCATGATGGAGATCCGGGCCAAAGCCCGCCGGCTGCGACAGCGCCACGACCTCAAGCTGGTGATCATCGATTACATGCAGCTGATGACCTCGGGCAAGAAGGTTGAGTCCCGCCAGCTGGAGGTCTCGGAGTTCTCCCGCCAGCTGAAGCTGCTGGCCAAGGAGCTCGAGATCCCGGTGGTGGCAATCTCCCAGCTAAACCGAGGCCCGGAGCAGCGCAACGACAAGAAGCCAATGCTGTCGGACTTGCGTGAGTCGGGCTGTTTGACTGCCGACACCCGGATGCTGCGGGCCGACACTGGGGAAGAAGTCGCCATGGGGGATCTGCTCGCTGCCGGGGCCACGAACATTCCGGTGTGGTCGCTGGATGACGACCGCCGCCTGGTCGCCCGGACCATGACGCACGTCTTCCCCAGCGGGATGAAGGAGGTCTTCCGGCTCACCTTGGCTTCCGGGCGACAGATCAAGGCGACCGCCAATCACCCTTTCCTGACATTCGACGGCTGGATGCCGCTGGGGGAGTTGGTCCCGGGGTCACGGATTGCTGCCCCGCGGCGACTGCCGGTGCCGTTACACACCGCAGCGTGGGACGACGAAGAGATAATCCTGCAGGCTCGCCGAAGCTGCCACGAGACGTTCATCCCGTCAGGTGTCTTCGGTCTCCCCACCGAGCAGGTACGGGCATTCATCCGGCATCTTTGGGCCACCGATGGCTCGGTGCGATGGGATGCAAAAGTTAAGGCGGGCAGAATCTACTATGCGTCCACCAGCCGACGGCTGATCGACGACCTGGCCAGGCTGTTGTTGCGCTGCGGGATCTATGCCCGGATCAAGACAGCCCGCAAGGCCGGATACCGCAATGGGTATCACTTGTTCATTTCCGGGTCCGAGCAGCAGCTGCTGTTCTGCGATGAGATCGGTGTCCATGGTGCTCGTGCTGGGCAGGCAGAAGAGGTTGCTCGCAACCTGCGAACCGTCCGGGCCAATACCAATGTGGACACGGTGCCCAAGGAGATCTGGGTCAGGGTGAAACAGGCCTTGGTCGACCAACAGCTGACGCATCGTGAGTACGCTGCGGCGATGCAGATCCAGTTCTGCGGCTCGACCCTTTGGAGGCATGCGCCGAGCCGGAGTCGGCTGGCCAAGGCTGCCGCCTCCCTGAAGGACCCGGAGCTCGCGGCCTGCGCCAGCAGCGATGTCCATTGGGACTCGGTGGTCTCCGTGGAGAGACTCGGCGAGCAGGAGGTCTACGATGCCACTGTCCTCGGCACTCACAACTTCATCGCCGACGGCATCGCTGTACACAACAGTCTGGAGCAGGACGCCGACATGGTGATCTTGCTCAGCCGCGATGATGCGTACGACAAGGAGTCCCCCCGCCTTGGCGAGGCGGACTTCATCGTCGCTAAGCACCGCAACGGGCCGACCAAGACGATCGTGACCGCCTTCCAGGGCCACTACTCTCGATTCGTGGATATGCAGCATTGATCCCGGAACCATCTGTCGAGATCAAGGAAAGATTGACTAAACGCAAAGCATATTATATAGGTTATCGATATTCAGTGTGGTTGGCTGCAGGGCTCCTAGGCTGCTCTGGTTGGGGCGTCAGACGCCACTAACGACTGGGGGAGGAGAGCCGGGAACCTACCGATAGGGAATGGACCGAGTTCCCACAACAACTCCTCTGGTCAACTCGAAATTGGTGACTGCCCAAACTGGGTCCTTGACCTAGAGGGTGGCGCTATGGCTGACCACCGAGTCGCTGTGAAGATGCTCGGCCCTGCCCGAACCCGGCAGGCCGCAGGGCTACGCGATGACCATCGTGCTCGGGCAGCTTGTCCACCGCACCATCGAACGCCTCCTCCACCGTCCCCGTTCAGTCAGTGACCGTGACCGGCGGCTGACCCGCGGGACGCGCCTCGAGCATGCAGCGCTTGTCGCGCCCCGTCCGAGCAGCGAGTGGGCGTCGCCGAATACCTACTACGGTGGGTTTGATCTGGACGATGTCGAGGCTGGCAAGTATGGCAGCAAGCTCCATTT
>JBBSQO010000200.1:0-4865 GCA_038244025.1 Propionibacteriales bacterium | reverse complement strand
TCAACCAGGTCATCGTTGCTGCTCCAGTACAGCTGATACCAGCGGTCGGTCGAACCCAGCACTTGAGCGGTTTCCTCCATCGGGTGGGATCCCTGGCTGGAGATCACCATCGGCAGCTCCAGCTCGGCCGCCGCACTCGCCACCTCGACGTCGCCGCCGCGACCGGCCATCTCCAGCGCACCCACCGGGGCCAACAGGAACGGCGAATGCAGGCTGCGGCCGTACAACTCGATGGAGGTGTCACGAACGTCGACATCCTTCATCATCTGCGGCACAATCTTCCACCGATCCAGAGCTTCCCGGTTCGCCACCGTCGTACGACCCGCACCTGCCGATCCAGACACATAGGACCAGCCGGCCTTGCTCATCGCACGTTGGGCCTTCCGTACCAGTCGCGCCGGGTTGACCGGGACCTTCGGCAGCACCCCGAATGCGCCGTTTCGATAGATCTCTGCCTGCACGGTCCGGCCGACTGCCTCGACTCCCATCCGTCCAGTGTGCCCGGTGAGGTAGCCCCCTCGCACACCGGCGGCGGAACGGGCTCAGGCCTCGACAATCGTTGCCAGGATGATCTCCTTCACCCACGCGGTATCCTCGGTCAGCTGTCGCCAGGTGAAGTGCAGCACCCGCCAACCACGTGCGGTGAGGCTGCTCCATTTGAACCGGTCCGCCTCGAACCTCTCGCGCTCCTCAAAGCGATGGTAGGCGAACCCGTCGATCTCGATCGCTACCTTCAAACGTTCGAACGCGATATCAAGATAGAACAGGTATCCGTTGATCACGACGGCTACATTTGTCTCCCAGCCGGTGAGCCCAAGGGACCTGAGCAGCCGGTGGCCTTCCCGTTCCGCCTCTGACCAAGGTCGGTCACGGGAGTCATGAAGCAGCGTGGCCCGTAGCGGATTCCCTCGTCGGCGGGGTGTGAGTGCCAGCGCCTGGTGCATCTGCCCTAGTGTGGCAACCCCATTTCGCAGAGCTTGGTCGATCCCATTCCCGCCGATGTCAGGGTCACAGACAAGATCGAGCGCGGTCAGCGCCGGGGTCGTCAGGCGCAGTCCTCGGTGCTCAGCAATCAGCTCGATCGGAATCTGCTCGCGCCGAAAACAGAAACCTGTCCGGGGAATGTGGTCATGGTTGACCAGCACATCGATCCTGTCTAAGGCAATCTCCGGCCAGAACGACAACCGAGCCGCGGCTCTCCCGGCAATGATGGCATCGGGGTCACGCAACGCGATAGCCTGCATTCTGGTGAGTGGGTCACGGGCCACGGCCGGGTCCGCGTGATTCCTGGAAGCACGACCGACAGTTTCTGCGTGCGCGCCAGCTCCTGCAAAGATGTCGCCAGTTCGGGGTGATCGCGGCGAGCGATCACTGTTCCACGGCGCAGCAGCCGGCCGATTTCCTCATCATGTCGCCTCATAACCAGACACTGTGGATCCGGACGGACGCGGAGCCGGACCAGGTCAGAGCTGTGGAAATCTGATTTCGGAGCGCGCACCTGTGGACAACCGGTCGATTCACGCGGGGGCAGTTGGCCACGTCGGAGTTCCGCGCTCCGAAATCAGGAAACAAGGTGACAGTGCCCGGCTGGTTCACCTACCGTGGTCCACTGCGTGACCTTGTCGCGCTCGACGCCCCGGCCAGAAATAAACAGATAGCCCGGCCCGTTGTCTCGGGGTCCGCTGTTGTCCCCGCTCACCAGTCCGACTCACAAACTCTTTCGAGGTAAGGAACAACCCTGATGACCGCCGTCTCCGTCGGCGCATCGACGCCCACCATGTCCGCCCGCGATCGCAAGGTGATCATCACCCTGCTGGTCGCCGCATTCGTGGTAATCCTCAATGAAACCATCATGGGGGTGGCCCTGCCGGTGCTGATGACCGAGCTCCAGATCGGCCCGAACACGGTGCAATGGCTGTCCACCGCCTTCATGCTGACCATGGCTGTGGTCATCCCGATGACCGGTTACCTCTTGCAGCGGCTGTCCACCCGGATGGTCTACCTGACGGCGATGGGTCTTTTCTGCAGCGGCACTTTGCTGGCCGCCGTCGCGCCCGGCTTTTGGCTGTTGCTGCTCGCCCGCATCGTCCAGGGCTCCGGTACGGCCATCATGGTCCCGCTACTCATGACCACCATCCTGACCCTGGTGCCGACCGAGCGGCGCGGTGCCGTGATGGGCAATGTCGCCATCGCCATCTCGGTCGCGCCGGCCATCGGGCCAACACTGTCGGGTCTGATCCTGCACTACCTGCCGTGGCGATTCATGTTCGTGCTAGTGCTGCCGATTGCCCTAGCCGCGCTGGTGTACGGGGTCCGCACCCTTGTCCATGTCGGCGAGCAGGGTCGGCAACCGCTCGATGTGCTCTCCGTCTTGTTGTCCATCCCGGCTTTCGGTGGCCTGGTGTTCGGCCTCAGCCAGATCGGCGTGATCGCCACCGTCGGACTCGCCGGTGTGCTGATCCCGTTGGGGATTGGCATTGGCTGCCTGGTGCTGTTCGGCTGGCGACAGCTGGCGTTGCAGAACGCCGGCTTCCCGCTGCTGGATCTTCGGGTCTTCACCTTTCCGATGTTCCGGCTCGGTGTCGCGGTGCTCTGCATCGCCATGCTGGCGCTGTTCGGTGTGGTCATCCTGCTGCCGATCTATCTGCAGACCATCCGCGGGCTGGGTGCACTGGAGACCGGGCTGCTGCTGTTGCCGGGCGGGCTGCTGATGGGTCTGCTGGCCCCATTCGTCGGAAAGCTGTTCGATCGCTATGGACCCAAGGCCCTGACGGTTTTTGGATCCGCGGTGATGGTGGTGACACTTTGGCAGTTCAGCCACGTCGGCGCCCAAACGTCGGTGTGGCTGCTGGTGGCCCTGCACGTGGTCCTGTCCCTGGGTCTGGCCTGTCTATTCACCCCGACCTTCACCACCGCACTCAACCCGCTGCCGCCGCACCTGTACTCCCATGGCAGTGCGGTGCTGGGTACCCTGCAGCAGGTCGCCGGTGGAGCCGGTACCGCCCTGCTCATCACGATCATGGCCGGGCGCAGCCTCGCACTGGTCAGGCAGGGAGCACCACAGCTGGCCGCCCAGGCCGAGGGTATCCGTACCGCCTTCTGGGTAGCCGCGCTGATTGGAATTGCCGCGATCGTCATTTCGCTGTTCCTGCGCAACTCCAGCGAAGATGCCGAGGGGGTTCAACCTGACGGTGAACGGGCTAGTCTGGCGACATGAGTACCGAGGTCTCGCTTGAACAGCTTGCGGAGACGTTGCAGAGCTACGCCTACGCCTACCTGCTAACCGTCACCGACCAGCAACGAGCGCATGCGGTAGCGGTGACCCCCATCATCACCGGCGAGAACTTGCTGCTCGGCGACGTCGGCAAACGCACCCGGGCCAACCTTGCCGCTCGTCCGTCCATCTCGTTGGTCTGGCCTCCGACGGAGACCGACGGATATTCCCTGATCGTCGATGGCGAGTCGTCCACGGACGGCGGCGAGCTGACGGTACGGCCGACGCGGGCCGTCCTGCACCGGCCGGCACCGGGTTTCGCTTCCGGGCCCAGCGCGTGCGGCTCCGACTGCGTGCCCATCGACCTCAAGGCGTCCGGCCAGACTTAACACAACCTGCCCAGGAGCGGGCCGAGTAAGCGCTACCTGGCACTTATGGCCAGCCGTGGCGTTATCGACCTATGGATGCCACCTTAGTGCTGGGTCAGCAGGGTCAACTCGTCATACCCGCCGAAGTTCGGGTCAGGCTCGGGCTTGCACCCGGCGATCGTCTCCACCTGCACCTGGCGGGTCAACGGCTAGTGCTCGAGCGGCAACAGGACGCGGTCGCGGAGCTGCGCGCACTGGGGTCGGAGGTGCCAAAAACTCGCTCGCTCGTCGATGAGCTGCTGGCCGAGCGTCGCCTCGCGGCAACCGCCGAGTGACGGTTCTGGATGCGTCAGCTGTCCTCGCGCTCGTCCATGATGAACCCGGCGCCGACACCGTTGCCGCCGAGCTGACCACCGCGTCCCTGGGCGCGGCCACCCTGGCCGAGGTCATCGGAAAGCTGGTCGATGCCGACATTGACGCCGGCCGTATCCGGGAGCTGCTGGCCGCCGCCGGAGTCACGATCGAGCCCGTGCTCGAGGAGGACGCTGAGCTGGCCGACGCGCTGCGCTCACTGGACGGTGGACGGGCCCTGTCGCTGGGAGACGCTGCTGCCTCGCGTTGACCTTACGCAGCACCCCCCCGCCGAAGTTCTCACCGCTGATCGCGCGTGGATCGCTCTTGATCTGCCGATCCGGGTCCGCCTGATCCGCTAGAGCTAGACGGTCCCTGGTGGCCTCGGTTGGCGCTGCCAGCTGAGTGGGTGAAGGTCCACTCAGTACCCGGGCACCGCAACCAGCCGAAGTTGGGGCAGTCTGGTCAGATGCCGTACGAAGAGGACTTCACCCCGGATGCCGAGGGGCTGCGGGATGCGCTGGATACCTTGATCAGGTACCGGAGCAGCCCGGGCAGCCCGCACGTTGATCCGTCGGTGGAGCTGGAGCTGCCCCGGACCCTGCCGGACCACGGAGTAGGTGGCCGGGCGGCGCTGGATCAGCTGGCCGGCCCGGCGTTGGAGCAGGTCAGCCGACTTGACCATCCGGGATTTCTGGCCCACATGGACCCGCCAACACCGTGGATGACCTGGGTCGCCACCCAATGGGCCGCCGCGATGAACCAGAACTTGCTGCACCCGGACAGTGCCCCGGCCGCGCGGCAGCTCGAGTCCCTGGTCATCGGCTGGTTGGCGCCGGCCTTCGGGATGAATGGCGGTCATCTGGTGCCCGGGTCCACGATGGCCAACCTGACCGCCCTATGGGCGGCCCGTGAGCTGACCGGCGCCCGCC
>JBBSQO010000199.1:0-4871 GCA_038244025.1 Propionibacteriales bacterium | reverse complement strand
GGGGATCGCTGATGGCGCATCATCTCGTCGGCGCGGCTGTCTTCGTGGTCGTGGCTGTGGTCGCCTCCCGTCCCGCGGACCTGCTCGCCTCCACCCGGCTCCAGGGGGCCCCACTCGGGCGGGCCCGACTCAAGGGGGCCCGACTCAGGCGGGCCCGACTCAATGCGACAGTGCCGTCGGCCTGGAGAGTCGAGCTCGGGCTCGGGACCGAGGGTCGCATCCTGGTCGCGACCCTGCTCAGCCTGCTGGTCGCCGACCGGGCAACCAGTACGGCGTTGCTGGCGGCGGCTGGCTATCTGTTGGTGGTGGCACTGGCAGAATCGGTACGGGTCCGCCGGTTGGGCCAGCCCGCCTCATCGGCCATCCCTACATCGTCGGGCACTGCCTCGTCGGACCCTGCCTCGTCGGACAGCAACGGAAAGGTGTCAGCTTGACCACCATCACCACCGGTCTGGGCCGGCTCGGCGACGAGACCTTCGCTGGGGTCATCTTCGACATGGACGGCACCCTGATTGACTCGACGCCGGCCGTGCAGCGTGCCTGGACACAGTGGGCGGTCGAATATCAGCTGACTGCCGAGGATCTGGCCGGTTATTACGGGGTGCCGGCTGCCGGAATTGTCAACGCGCTGTTGCCGCCGAACCAGCGGGCGGCAGGACTGCAGCGGATCAACGAGCTCGAGCTAGCCGATACCTCAGGAATCGGGGTGCTTCCCGGTGCTCGACGTGCCTTCGATGCCCTCCGATATGCGCCGAATGCGATTGCCACCTCGTGCACGGCGCCGCTCGCCGCTGCCCGGCTGCGAGCCAGCGAGCTGACCGCCCCCTCGGTGCTGATCACGGTCGACGATGTGCAGCACGGCAAACCAGCCCCGGATCCGTTCCTGACAGCTGCCGAGCGGATGGGGGTCGACCCGCAACGTTGCCTGGTGGTGGAGGATGCCCCGAACGGGCTGCTGGCGGCCCGGGCCGCAGGGTGCTTCACGCTGGCAGTGGTCACGACCACGCCGGCAGCCGAGCTGGTGGCTGACGCGGTGGTGCGGGACCTTTCTCGGGTCTGCTGGCAGGTGACCGATGATGGGATCCGGCTGACGCTGGCACCCGGGAACTGAGGTCTGGCGCCGCCTGGTCAGAACAGACGTCCGCTACGCTGATCATCAGCCGCATCAAGTGTCTGGGCTACAACAACTGGGAGCAACAGAAGCCACGAGGTTCGGACGGTGGGCAGACCAAGGGCCCCGGGGAATACCCGGGGCCCTTGGAGTTGCGTGGGCCGTGCGGCGCGGTATCAGTTAGTGGCCGGATACAGACTTCCTACCGCCGGGCGTCGGCGTGTTGTCGTCGGTCGGACCACCGTTGGCCTGCGGCGACCTTCGGCCGCCTGGTTCCTGGCCAGCGATCGGCACCTCGTTGCCGTCGGCGTCGTAAAGTACGCCATCCAGGTAGTGATCGCCATGGTTGAGCGGCTGCAGGTCGTCCGGAGTGAGTGACCTCGGGGTGGTACCGGCCGCGAAGACCGACTGGCCCTCGGTATTCCCGGCTTGGATGCGGTTGAACAGAATGTTCAGCAAGATGGCCATCACGGCTGCCGAGCTGATGCCGGAGTGGAAGATCGTCGCGAACCATTTCGGGAAGTGCTCATAGAAGTCAGGCTTGGCGATTGGGATCATCCCGAAGGCGATCGACGTTGCGACCACCACCAAGTTCATGTTGTTCTCGTACTCCACCCGAGCCAGGGTGCGGATTCCGCTGGCGGTAACCGAGCCGAATAGGACGATGCCGGCGCCGCCGAGCACGGGCAGCGGGATGGCCGCAACCACCCGGCCGAGCACCGGAAGCAAACCGAGCACCACCAAGATGCCGCCACCCGCGGCCACCACGAAGCGACTCTTGACCTTGGTCACCGCGACCAGACCGACGTTCTGGGCAAAGGCGCTCTGAGTGAAGGAGCCAAAGATCGGAGAAACCGCGCTGGAGATCATGTCCGCCCGAAGGCCGTCCCCAAGCCGGCGGGAATCCACCGGGGTGTCGACGATCTCGCCAATGGCCAAGACGTCGGCCGAAGTCTCCACCATGATCACTAACACGACGATGAACATCGAGATGATGGCGGCAATCTCGAACTTGGGCAGGCCGAAATGGAACGGAACCGGGAAGCCCACAATGGCGCCTTTGCCCACCTTGGAGAAGTCCGTCATGCCGGCGATGACCGCAATGATGGTGCCAATCACGATGGCCAGCAGAATCGACAGCCGGGAGATCGTGGCGCTCTTGACCTTGCTCAGGATGAGCACGACCAGCAGCGTCGCCGCCGCCAGGCCGATGTTCGCGACGCTGCCATAGTTGGGCGCCTTGGCGTTGCCGCCCATCGCCCAGTTCGCCGTCACCGGCATCAGGGTGAGCCCAATGACGGTGATCACCGTACCGGTGACCACCGGCGGAAAAAAGTGAATAATCCGGGAGAAGAACGGTGTAATCACCAACCCGATCAGGGAAGAAACCATGACCGCGCCGAAGATCACTTCGAGGCTTTTGGCACCGCCGCCGCTGGTGCCGACAATGGCGAGAATGGTCGCCACGCTGGCAAAGGACACGCCCTGCACCAGCGGCAGCTGGGCACCGAAGAACGGTAGTCCCAGCGTCTGCAGCAGCGTCGCCAGCCCCGCCATGAAGAGGCAAGCAGCAATCAACAGTCCGATATCACCTGGGCTGACCCCGGCGGCCTGTCCGACAATCAACGGTACGGCGATGATGCCGCCATACATCGTGAGCACGTGCTGCAAGCCGTAGGTAAAATTGCCGATGATGCCGAGCCGCTCATCCTCCGGCCGCTGGCCCTTGGGCTTCGCGGGGTGGTTGGGGATCTGCTCGGTGGTCTTCTGCATAGAAGCTCCCTGTTGTCTGACGAAAGTCGTCGATGACTTTCGTATGGTGGAACATTAATTCCAAAATGAACAATCCGCAACTTTCAGCGAAAGTTTATCTGATCTGTCGACGGGGATGTCATTGTCACCATCGCACCACCGTCTCCTCGAGGGAGCAAACCAGGGGGCACATGGACATTCACCCGTTGATCAACCGGCGTGCTGCCTGACTGTGGTCGGCGATGAGGCCTGCAACGTCCAGATCGGACAACTGCCCGTCGATCACCCGCCAGTCACCTGCCACCATGACCCGATCGGCATGGTCGGCGCCGCACAGGAGCAAAGCTGACAGTGGGTCGTGGCTGCCGGAAAAGCGCAGCTCGTCAAGGGTGAACAGTGCCACATCGGCTTGCTTCCCGGGCGCCAGCTGGCCAACATCGTCCCGGCCCAGCGCTCGGGCAGAACCTCGAGTGGCCCAGCCAAGCGCTCGCTCGACGGTTACTGCCTCACAGCCATACTTCAACCGCTGCAGGTACATGGCCTGGCGGACTTCGGTGATCATGTTGGAGGCGTCGTTAGAGGCCGATCCGTCCACGCCGAGCCCGACCGGGACGCCGGCCGCCTCCAGCTCCACCACCCGTGCGATGCCGGAGGCCAACCGCATGTTGGAGGAGGGGCAGTGCGCCACCGCGGTGCCGGCTGCCCCGAGTCGGGCAATCTCCGCGTCGTTGAAGTGGATCCCATGGCCCACCCAGCTGCGGTCGGTCAACCAACCGACACTCTCCAGGTAGTCGACCGTACGCAGCCCGAACATCTCGCGGCAGAAGTCCTCCTCATCAACCGTCTCCGCCAGGTGGGTGTGCAACCGGACGTCATGACGAACGGCCAGCTCGGCGCTGGCGGCCATCAGCTCTCTAGTCACCGAAAAGGGCGAACAGGGCGCGAGGGCGATCTGGATGGCGGCGCCATCATCGCGTTCGTGGTAGTCGCGGATCAGTCGCTCGCTGTCGGCCAGGATGTCGGCCGGCTGCTGGACGGTCGACTGCGGCGGCAACCCGCCGTCTTCTTGGCCAAGACTCATCGAGCCGCGGGTGAGGGTGGCTCGCATCCCGAGCTCGCGCACCACCTGTACCTGGATGTCGATGGCCTGCTCCAGACCCTTCGGAAACAGGTAGTGGTGATCGGCCGCCGTGGTGCAGCCCGACAGCAACAGCTCGGCCAGTGCAACCTTGGTAGCCAGCTCCAGGTCGCGGGGTGTCAGCCGGGCCCAGACCGGGTAGAGGTTCTGCAACCAGGGAAACAGCGGCGTGTTGACGACCGGAGCCCAGGCCCGGGTCAGCGTCTGGTAGAAGTGGTGATGGGTGTTGATCAAGCCGGGCAGCAGGACGTGCCGACCGGCATCGAAGACCTCCTCGCACGGTGCGGATGGCTGCTGACCAGCGGTCAGTACCTCGGCAATCTCCTTGCCGGTGATCACCACGCCGCCGGATGCGTCAAGATCATTTCCAGTGAAGATGGCCAGCGGATTCTTCAGCCAGAGCCGCGTTGGGGAGTGGTTCATGATGCCTTCCTTCGCTGGGAGTGAGCACCTATCATGCCGAGGAAACGGAGTACCTGTATTTTCGGTCCGTCTTGGCCATCCCGGACTACCGGGCCTGATCTTGGCCGATCGGCTGCATCACCCGAGAGTTCTTGGTCCGATCACTGACGCACCTTGAGAGCATGTGCTTCCTGCGCGACTTCCAGGCGGAGTACGCGATGGCCACCCGGCTCGAGTCGTTGCCCTACCGGAAGTGGATCATCGGCGTCCGGCTCGACTCGAACGAGCGCGGCAACCCGCCGAGCAGGTTCAGCCAGGTCTTCAAGCGGGCGCGCAGGTGGGCTACCTGCTGACCATGCATGGTGATGTGGATCAGCAGGGCTCGGCCGAGCATATCCGGCAGTGTGTCGAGGACATTGGGGTTGATCGGATTGACCATGACACGTCATTTCGAGCCTCGAGTTGGTC
>JBBSQO010000198.1:0-4885 GCA_038244025.1 Propionibacteriales bacterium | reverse complement strand
CCCAGCCGGTGCTCGACGAGCAGCGTCTAGACCAGCAGTGTGTTCGATGTTCTTGGAGGTAGTGCGCGTTCATGTCGGGAAGCCCAGCCACAGCTAAGTCGGACTCGTTCGTCCATCTGCACGTCCACTCCGAATATTCGATGCTCGATGGCGCCGCCCGGGTCACTGACCTGTTCAAGGGCTGTGAGCAGATGGAGATGCCAGCCATCGCCGTCACCGACCACGGCAACCTGTTCGGGGCGTACGAGTTCTTCCGGACCGCCAAGGACTTTCCGGTCAAGCCGATCATCGGGCTCGAGGCGTACGTCACTCCGAAGACCCACCGCAGCGAGCGCAAGCGGGTGCGCTGGGGAGGCGGCGGTTCCGACGACGTGTCTGGTGGCGGCGCCTTCACCCACCTGACCTTGCTCGCGGAGTCCACCGAAGGCATGCACAACCTCTTCCGGCTCGGTTCCCGGGCGTCCTTGGAGGGCTACTTCTACCGGCCCCGAATGGATCGAGAGCTGCTGTCGGAATACTCGAAAGGCCTGATCGCCACCACGGGGTGTCCGTCCGGGGAAGTGCAGACCTACCTGCGGCTGGGCCAGTACGGCGAAGCGGTGCGGAGCGCGGCAGAGTTTAAGGACATGTTCGGTGCCGACAACTACTACGTCGAGCTGATGGACCATGGGTTGTCGATCGAGACCCGGGTACGTTCCGACCTGCTCAAGCTGGCCAGGGACCTCAACCTGCCGCTGGTCGCCACCAACGACCTGCACTACGCCCACCAGGAGGACTCCAGCAGCCATGAGGTGCTGCTGTGTGTCCAGTCCGGCTCCACCCTGGCCGACGCCAACCGGTTCAAGTTCGATGGCGACTCCTACTATCTGAAGAGCCCGGCAGAAATGCGGGCGCTGTTCGCCGATCTGCCGGAGGCCTGCGACAACACCTTGGCGATCGCCGAACGCTGCAAGGTCGACTTCACCGAGGAGCAGGGCCGGTTCATGCCCCGGTTCCCGTGCCCACCTGGACAGGACGAGACGTCCTGGTTCATGCATGAGGTCGAGCGCGGGCTACAGCTGCGCTACCCGGACGGCGTGCCGGCCGCGGTCAGGCAGCGGGCTGAGTTCGAGACCGAGGTGATCATCGGTAAGGGCTACCCGGGATACTTCCTGGTGGTCGCCGACTTCATGACCTGGGCGAAGGACCACGGCATTCGAACTGGTGTGCGTGGGTCAGGGGCCGGATCGATGTGTGCCTACGCGATGCGGATCACGGATCTGGACCCGCTGGAGTACAAGTTGATCTTCGAACGGTTCCTGAACCCCGAGCGGGTGTCGATGCCCGACTTCGATGTGGACTTTGACGAGCGCCGGCGCGGTGAGGTGATCCGCTACGTCTCGGACAAGTACGGCGATGATCGAGTGGCCCAGATCGTCACCTACGCCACCATCAAGGCCAAACAGGCGGTCAAGGACGCCTCCCGGGTGCTGGGCTACCCGTTCTCGATGGGGGACCGGATCACCAAGACGATGCCGCCACCGGTGATGGGTAAGGACGTCCCACTATCGAAGATCTTCGATAACAGCCATGATCGCTTCAACGAGGGTGGGGAGTTCCGGGCACTCTATGGCTCCGACGCGGAGGTCAAGGCGGTCGTCGATACGGCAACCGGGCTGGAAGGTCTGAAACGCCAGTGGGGGGTGCATGCTGCTGGCGTGATCATGGCGTCGGAGCCGCTGCTGGACATCATCCCGATCATGAAACGAGAAGCCGACGGGGCGATCATCACTCAGTTCGACTACCCGACCTGTGAGGCTCTCGGGTTGGTCAAGATGGATTTCCTGGGGTTGCGCAACCTCACGATCCTGAGTGACGCGGTGATGAACGTCAAGCTCAACCGTGGCTTGGATCTGGACCTGGATGTGCTGGCGTCCGATCCGACAGATCCGGCCACCTACGAATTGCTGAGTCGTGGTGATTCGCTCGGGGTATTCCAGCTGGACGGGTCTGGCACCCGTTCATTGCTCCGCCTGATGCGGCCCGAGCGGATCCTGGACATTATGGCGACGATCGCTCTCTATCGACCTGGCCCGATGGGCATCAACTCGCATGTGAACTACGCATTGCGTCGCAGCGGGCAGCAGGAAGTTACCTATCCCCACCCGGAGGTTGCCGCCGCCCTCGAGCCGGTGTTGGGTGACACGTACGGCCTGGTCGTCTATCAGGAGCACGTGATCGAGGTTGCGCGACAGCTCGCCGGATATTCCCTCGGTCGCGCGGACATGCTGCGCAAGGCCATGGGCAAGAAAAAGAAGGAGGTTCTCGACGCTGAGTTCGGACCCTTCGAGGAGGGGATGAGGGAAAGAGGCTACTCCGACGAGGCGATCGGGGCCGTCTGGAATGCGCTCCTGCCCTTCGCGGACTATGGATTCGGGAAGGCGCACGCGGCGGCGTACTCGATGGTCTCGTACTGGACTGCCTACCTGAAGGCGAACTACGAGTGCGAGTACATGGCGGCCGCGCTCGAATCAGTCAAGGATGACAAGGACAAGATGGCCATCTATCTGGCCGAGTGCCGGCGGATGGGGATCAAGGTGCTGCCGCCAGATGTGAACGAGTCGGAGGCCAACTTCACTCCGGTCGGCTCCGATATCCGCTTCGGGCTGACCGCAATCCGCAATGTCGGCGGCAATGTGGTGGACGGGATCGTGGCCGGCCGAACCGAGCACGGCAAGGCCACCGATTTTCATGGCTTCCTGGACCAGGTCCCGCTGGTGGTCTGCAACAAGCGGGTGATTGAGTCGCTGATCAAGGCCGGCGCCTTCGAGTCGATGGGTCATGCCCGCAAGGCGCTGATGTCGGTCTTCGAGTCCGGCGTCGACGCCGTGTTGGACCTGAAGCGCAACGAAGCACACGGGCAGTCGGACCTGTTCGGCGACCTGGCTGCCGAGGGGTCGCCGATGGCGGCAGTGGTGCCGGACATCGAGGACTGGGACAAGCGGGTCAGGCTGGCCTTCGAGCGGGAAATGCTGGGTCTCTATGTCAGTGATCACCCGCTGCAGGGCCTGGAGCACATCTTGGATGGTGAGCGGGACATCAGTATCGGGCAGCTGATCGCCGACGATGGGCCACGCGATGGCTCGGTGGCGATTGCCGGGATGATCACCGCGGTGACCCGTAAGACCACCAAGAAGGGTGACATCTGGGCCATCGTCACGGTCGAGGACCTGGAGGCATCCATAGATGTGCTGTTGTTCCCGAAGGTCTATGACCTAGTCTGCACGGTGCTGGCGACCGACACCGTGGTCCGGGTCAAGGGCCGGATCCAGGGCAAGGAGGACGCAGTCGAGCTGGCCGCACAAGAGCTCACCCTGCCCAACATCACCGATGCGCTCACTGGCCCGGTGGTGATCTCGTTGCCGGCCGTACGCTGCACGCCGCCGGTGGTCGAGGAGCTGCGGCACGTGCTGTCAGCACATCCGGGCATGACCGAGGTCCGGCTGCGGCTGCAGGCGCAAAACAAGACCACCCTGTGGAAGATCGACGAGGGGCTGCGGGTGACCGCATCACCGCCGTTGATGGCCGACCTCAAGGCTTTGCTCGGGCCATCCTGCCTGCTGGCATGAGCCCTGACCGGATCAGCCCTGATCGGATCAGCCCTGGCCGGGTGAAGTTGCTGCGTTGGCTGACCGGCTTTTTCCTGCTGTCCGCCGTGGCCGGCGTCCTGTCCGGGGTGCTGTGGTGGCGGGTGGTGGAGCTGCCCGGTTATGTCGTCGGTGCTGACGGTGGCGCCTCAACCACCGAACGTGGCTTGACCGAGTACTTCGCCGGTGACGCCTGGTTCATCGTGATCGGTGCGGTGGTGGGCATCGGGCTCGGCATTATCGCGTGGCGATGGTTCCAGGCCCTGGGCTGGCCACTGGTCGTCCTTGCTGTCGCCGGTGCCTTCATTGCGGCGCTGCTCTGCTGGTACGTCGGCCACCGCCTCGGTCCCGGACCCTTCGATGCCCGGCTGGCCGCCGCCCACCCAGGCGACGTGGTGCCGATTGAGCTGACCGTACGGGCCAAGGCCTCGCTGGCGGTCTGGGTCCTCGGTGCCAGCATCCCGGTCCTGCTACGGTCGTCGCTTGGTCCCGACGATGAGGAACCCCGGCCTCTCTCCAAGCGCGGGCGGGGCTAACCCAGGTGGTCTTGTCGGCACGCCTCGGTAAGCCGGATGCCGGCACCGCAACGGTGGCCGGAGTTGACGTTCACGACAATCCGCGCGAGGTACGGCGGCGGATCGGCCTGTCCGGCCAATATGCCGCCGTCGACGAGTATCTGACCGGCTATGAGAATCTTGACATAATCGGACGGCTGTACCATCTGGGCCGGCGCAAGCGCCAGCTCCGTGCCCGGGAGCTGCTGGGCAAGCTCCGACTTGACGATGCCGCCGACCGCCCGGCGAGAACGTACTCAGGTGGCATGCGGCGGCGGCTTGACCTGGCCGGTGCGCTGCTGGCCGACCCGGAGGTGCTCTTCCTGGACGAACCGACCACCGGCCTCGATCCCCGTGGGCGCCTCGACCGGTTCCGGTCGCTGCCGAGGCGCCCTCTGCAGTGCTGACCGGCCGCACGCTTCCGACGTGGTCAACAACGTCATCGTCTTGATCGTGATGTCGGTGACCGGGCTGTTTGTCGGCTGGCGGATCCGCGGCTCGTTCGGCGACGCGGCGCTGGGTTATCTCATCCTGCTGATCTTCGCCGACGCCATCTCCTGGGTGATGGCCTGGGTGGGTCTGCTGGTGCCCAGTGTTGAGATGTTCAACCAGGCATCCTTCGTGGTCATCTTCCCGCTGACAGTCCTCGTTGGGTATTCGCTCGATGGTGACGCCGCCTTCGTGGACGGCGGCGTGGCGCCATTG
>JBBSQO010000197.1:0-4918 GCA_038244025.1 Propionibacteriales bacterium | reverse complement strand
TTCGGGCACCCCGAACCGAACGGTTGGCTCGCCGGCTCGCCGGAAGCGGGGGTTGATGCTGGGCCGCCGGCACTCGATGAGGGGCTCTCCGGTGCAGCGGTGGTTCCCGCGGTGGTTCCCGCGGTGGGGGTCGAGGCGGGCGGCGACGCTGCGGGGGTGCTGGCCGGCGGATTTCCGCCGCCGCCGTCGGCCGTGCAGGCGACGGCAGTCAGCGGCAGCAGCGCGGCGAAGGCCATGGCGGCGAGTCGTCTAGGGCGGAGCGGTCTGTTCATGGTTCTCCTCGCGGGGGTCGATGAGGTCACTCCTCCAAGGTATCCAGCCGCCACCCGTCCAAGACGAGCAGACACGGATTGTGACCGTGTTGAGATCTATTGGATGGCCGCCGTGCGCGGCTCAGGGCGCGCGGTCGGGCAGAGCGATTCCGCTTCCTGCTGGCCTTGTAGTCGGGGTCGCGCGCGCTGAACGTGTTCGTAGACACCATCATGATCATGTACGGCCTCAGCGGCCATTGCGCAGGTCGCAAGTGGTGGCGACGGTAGGCGACGAAGGATGCTCAGAACTCGAAAGCGCGTGAGGGCCATCCCCTCCGAGGGTTCAAATTCCACCGCCACCGCCACCGCCACCGCCAGCAGGACCAGGCCCGTCCAGCCTCGCCCGGGCGGATTGGTCACAGACGACACCGAAGGTTGGGCGGACACGTCAGCTGTGACCGGTTTCCGTGCTGCCGCGGCTGCCGGTTGCCTGGGAGGGCTCGGCGAAGACGACCCGATAGTGGTCGGGGTCCCGGAGCCAGATTTCCCGGTGGCGCGCGTTGGGGTTAACGTGGACGTCGGTCTCGATTTCGGCATTGCTCTGGCGGAGCCGGTTGACGACGCCGTCAAAGTCGGCTGCCTCGAACCAGAGAATCATGCCATTGCCGACCGGCAATGCAGGGTCGCCGACGGTGCCATGGTGATGACCGACCTCAACGCGGTGCAGCTGCAAGACCAGCTGACCGTCGACGATCAGTTGCTCGTACTCAGTACCGCCATGGCCACTGGTGGCGCCCAGAGCCTGTTGATACCACACACTCGACTGCTGCACGTCTGCTACAGCGATCATCGGCTGGGGGCGGATGGAAAGCTCGGGTCCGATCATGCCCACCACTGTAGTTTCGCTCCACCGGCTGGCTTGGAAGAATCGGAGCGGAGCTGGCGATAGCCTGACCGGATCGAGCGGAGCCGCTCGGTGGCGAGGAGCCAGATGAACCAGCCCGACCCCGTACGGGGTAGTCAGTACGCCGGAGAGGTGGCGCGCGGACGGCTGTCCAGCGCGGTGGCAATCGTTACCGGAGCCAGCCGTGGGATCGGGCTGGCGATCGCCGAACGGCTGATCGCCGAGGGAGCCAGGGTAGCCATCACGGCCCGCCATGCCGACGCGCTGGCCGAGGCCGTGGATAGGCTCGGTGGTGCCGGCCGCGCCATCGGGATCAGCGGCAAGGCCGACGACCCCGATCATCGCCGTCAGGTGCTGGCGACCACGCGGGCCACCTTCGGGCGACCAACCGTGCTGGTCAACAACGTCGGTATCAACCCGGTGTACGGCCCGTTACTGGACCTTGACCTCGATGCGGCCCGCAAGATTTTCGAGGTGAACGTGCTCGGCACCTTGGCCTGGACCCAGGCCGTGGCAGCGCCGGGCACCGATGACGGGTTCAGCGACGAGGGCGGTGTAGTGATCAACATCTCCTCGGTCGCTGCCCGCACCCCGTCGCCGGGGATCTGCTTCTACGGGGTCAGCAAGGCCGCCATCAATCAGCTCACCGCCTCGCTCGCAGTCGAGCTCGGTCCCCGGATCCGCGTCAACGCGATCGCACCCGCCGTGGTCAAGACCCGCTTCGCCGCGGCACTGTACGAGGGACGCGAGGAGGAGGTGGCGGCCGGATATCCACTGAGGCGTCTCGGTGTCCCGGGCGACATCGCAGCCGCGGCAGCTTTTCTGGCTTCGTCGGACTCCTCCTGGATCACTGGCCAGGTGTTCACCATCGATGGCGGACTGTTGCTGGCCGGAGGGTCGGTCTGATGCCGGGCCAGGCCATGATGCCCAACCAGGACCGACCGGACCAGGACTCACCCCGGACGCCGCACGAGCTCACCCAAGTTGCGGGTCCCGGCCAGCAACCCGACCGGTCAATCAGTCGAAGATCAGCCGATAGCCCTTGTTGCGCAGCGCGACCAGCAGCTCCTCGCGGTGCTGGGCACCCTTGGTCTCCGCCTGGACACCGATCTCTACCTCGTCGACCCTCAGTGACGACCCGGTGCGGACATGCTCGATCTCCAAGACGTTGGCGTCCGCGGCGGCTAGATCATCCAACAGCCGTGCCAAAGATCCCGGCTTGTCGGGCACCCGCACCCGGAACTGTACATAGCGGCCACCGGCCGCCAGACCATGGCGGACGACCTGCAACAACAGCACAGGGTCAATGTTGCCACCCGAGATGACGGCTACCACCGGACCGGCATAGCTGTCCATCCCGGCGTCCAGCAGGTGACCGACCGCAGCAGCACCGGCCGGTTCGGCCACCAGTTTGGCCCGTTCCAGCAGGAAAAGCAGTGCCTTGGACAGGGTTTCCTCGCTGACCGTCTCGATCGAGTTCACCAGCTCGGCAATGATCGAGTACGGCACTTCACCGGGACAGCCGACGGCAATCCCATCGGCCATGGTAGTCATCTTCCCCACTGGTACTGGCTTGCCCGCGGCCAAGGAGGCCGGGTAGGCAGCCGCCTTCTCGGCTTGCACGCCGATGATCTTCACCTCCGGGCGGAGAGCCTTAACGGCAGTGGAAATCCCGGCCAACAGACCCCCTCCGCCGGTGCTCACCACGATGGTCTGGACGTCGGGGCATTGCTGCAGGATCTCCAGGCCGCAGGTGCCGGCGCCAGCGACAATGTCGGCATGGTCGAACGGATGAATCAGCACCGCACCGGTCTCGGCCTCGAACTGCCCGGCCCGTACCAGGCACTCATCAATGGTCTGACCGAGCTGTTCAACCGTCGCGCCATAGCCCCGGGTGGCCAGCAGTTTGGGGATCGACGCGCCCAGCGGCATGAAGACGGTCGACTTGATGCCCAGCAGCTGGGCGGCCAGGGCCACGCCCTGGGCGTGATTTCCGGCGCTGGCTGCCACCACGCCTCGCGCCTTCTCCTCCGCCGACAGCCGCGACATCCGGTTGTAGGCGCCGCGGATCTTGAACGACCCGGCACGCTGCAGATTCTCGCACTTCAGGAAGACATCGACGTCGACCAGGCTGGAAATCGCCCGGCTGAACTCCATCGGCGTCGGACGGACGACCTGGTTCAGCAGCTCTTGAGCCGCGCGCACATCGTCGAGAGTCACCGGCAGCGTCGATGAAAGCATGCCCTCAGCGTATCGACGTCTGCCAGCGTGCCGCCCCAAGCGGTAACCCAAAGCGGTGAAACCAAAGCAGTGAGCCCGGGCACGGACGAAGAATCAGATGCCTGATCGGCGAGTGTACGGGTAACCTGACCCGATGCGCATCCTTGGTCGGTAACCGAACCCGCACGCTGAGGATCGTCCCTTATTGACCAGGAACCTCCATGTCTGCCACCGTCACCCTGTCCGATTTTTCTGCCTCCTTCGTAACTGCCGGCCTGTTCCTGAACGTAAGAGACACACATCACGAGTTGACAAGACGCGATCGACTGCTGACCCCCCACGCCGGAGCCTTGTCAGATGCGGATGGACTTGCGGGCGCAGGAGCCCGAAGCTGGCATAATGGCGGGCATGGGTCCACAACGTCTCCGAAGCCGTGGGAAAGGCCACTGGCTTCTTGCAGGGTATGCGGGCCTGGCCGGGTTCTTCGCGTTGGAGGGGCTACTCCGCCAGCCTGGCAGCGCCTCCAGTCTGAAGGCCTCCCACGAAGACCGGGGCACCACACGCGCGGTTGTCATTGCCTACGCGGTTGCCATAGATATGCCGCTGCTCGCGCGCTGGGTCCCGATGCGCCGGCTGCCACCTGCGGTGGCTCCAGCTGGTCTGCTGGTACAGGCGACGGGCCTCGCTGTACGGGCGTGGTCGATGCGAGCTCTGGGCGGGTCCTACTCCCGTACCCTTCGCACCGACGGCGATGGCCAGGTTGTTATCGACAACGGGCCATACCGATTGGTCCGCCACCCGGGCTACCTGGGTTCTCTCCTGACTTGGATCGGGTTTGCCCTCTCCTCGCGAAGCATCGCCGTCGTCGTCCTCATCCCCGGCCTGCTTGGCGCCGCCTACGCCCGGCGCATCACGGTCGAGGAGAGACTCCTCCGGCGCGACCTACCCGGCTACGTGGCCTACAGCGAGCGGACGAAGAAGCTCGTCCCGTTCGTCTGGTAGCTCCTCACCGTCCGGTAGCCGGAGGACTGGCGCTTTCGCCTGGGAGTAAACCGGTGTCTCACAGCAGGATCGGCTTACGAACGTCCCGCTCAGCCTTCGCCCAACGAGACAACTACTGCTCTCCTGTTCATAAGGTTCTGGGATCCATCCTGGTCCCGCCTGGATGCGCTAGCGACGCTACTGCTGCGGCGCCTGCCACATCGAGGACTCCCGACGCCGCCGCCGCGAACACGAACAGACCCAGCTGCTCGACCCCGAACACGACATCCCAACAGCCAGCCACGCCGAAGCCGAGCACTATCCAACCACCCAGCAACTACACCAACTCAACGAAAGGAAAAACCCCATGACAGCCCGCTAACCCGCTACCCTGGCAGAAGTAAGACCGGCTACGTCGATGGCTGGTCACCTGCCTCATTCGTCACCGGGTTCAGAGCAACTACGCCACGGGTGGGCCTGTGGCTCGACACAACCGTCCTGGATGCACACCAGTGCGCGCGAGTCATCCTCGAACATCTCCAGCAGGCACGAACCGCCCACT
>JBBSQO010000196.1:0-4929 GCA_038244025.1 Propionibacteriales bacterium | reverse complement strand
GGTGATCGGGCTGCACATTGAGGACCACGCCGACATCGTTGCGCTCATAACCGAGGCCCTCACGAAGGATGCCACCCCGGGCCACCTCGAAGACGCCCATGTCGACGCGCGGGTTCTGCAGCACCATCCGGGCCGAGCGAGGTCCGGAGGCGTCTGCGCGGATGATCAGCCGCTCATCCACGATCACGCCATCAGTTGACGTCATGCCCACCTTGCGGCCAATGCCCTTGAAGATATGGGCAATCATCCGTGCGGTCGTCGTTTTGCCGTTGGTGCCGGTGACGGCGATGATCGGGATTCGACTGGCAGTGCCGGGCGGGAACAGCATGTCGATCACGGGTTTGGCGATGTACTGCGGGTCACCGACCGTGGGATGGGTATGCATCCGGAATCCGGGTGCCGCATTGACCTCGCAGATGCCGCCCCCGGTTTCGCGCACTGGCTGGGTGATGTCGGGGGCGATAAAGTCAATGCCGGCGATATCGAGCCCGACCACCTGGGCCGCTTCCTCGGCAATGTCGATGTTTTCCGGATGTGCCTCGAAAGTCCGGTCGATGGAGATGCCGCCGGTCGACATATTGCCGGTCAGCGTCAGCTTGATCATGGTGCCCTTGGCGGGCACGTCAGCCATGCCAAAACCCTGCTGGGCAACAAGGTCGATCGCGGCGTCGTCGACCTTGATCCGGGTCAGCACCTTCTCATGGCCCACCCCACGACGAGGGTCGTTGTTGGTGCGTTCGACCAGTTCGGTGATCGTCGAGATGCCGTCACCGATGACATGAGCCGGCACCCGCTCGGCGATCGCGGCGATCTTCCCGTCGATGACCAGGCATCGGTAGTCCTTGCCGGTAACGAAGCTCTCCACCTGGATGTCACCACGCCGGGACTGCTGCTGGGCAATGTGGAAAGCGGCGCGGACCGCGTCGGCGTTGGTGAGGTTGAGGCAGACGCCGCGGCCGTGATTGCCGTCCAGCGGCTTGACCACGACCGGGTAGCCGATCCGTTCAGCCAGTCGGACCGCGTCGTCAGCGGTACGGACCGCAGCCGCCCGGGGCACCGGCAGACCGGCGGCGGACAGCAGCTTGAGGGTGAGCTCCTTGTTGCTGGCGATGTCGACGGCGACCGAAGAGGTGTGGGAGGTCATGGTGGCCCGGATCCGCTGCTGATGCACGCCCTGGCCCAGCTGGATGAGCGAGGCTGAGTTCAGCCGGATATGCGGGATATCGCGGGCCTCGGCCTCATCCACGATGGCCTGGGTGGAAGGTCCGTAGGCGGTCCGCTCGCCGTGGACGATGAACGACTCCAGCTCGGCGGCGAAGTCGAAGCTGGGATCCGGGGCGATGAGGTGGTCGACCAGCTTCACCGCCAGCTCGCCGGCGGCCAGGCCGACCGACTCATCTTGGTAGGCGTAGATCACGTTGTACTGGCCACGGACGCCCTTGACCTGCCGGGTCTTGCCGCGGCGCATGTCGTGCCCGACCGCCTGCTGCAGCTGCAGGGCCACGTGCTCGGCCACGTGGCCCACCCAGGTCCCCTCGTACAGACGCTCCACCAGCCCGCCCCGCTTACCTCTGGAGCAGCTGTGGTTCTTCAGGCCGGGCAGCAGCTCCACCAGCCCGTCGGCGAAGCCGGGCAGCTGGTTGGTGGGGAAGTTCTCCAGGACACCGAGGTCGACGACCAGCTGGATGGCCTGGTCGTAGTGCCACACGTTGGGTCCGCGGTACACCCGGCTGGAGAGGATCCTCAGGTCAGGCTTCGGGACCAGCTCAGTGCCGGTTGTCTGGTCCGTCACGGATGTCTCCTCGTCTCTGCTGTGAACTGTCGGGACAGATCCTGCCACCTGGCCGCCGTTGCGTCAGCCGAAGCCTCGGTTGCGATCCGGTCCGTGCGGGATAACGACGGTCAGCAACTCGTACCACTCTGCGTTCTCCCGCCTGTGCGGGATAACGACGGTCAGCAACTCGTACGACTCTGCGTTCTCCCAACCTGTGCGGGATGGCGCTGCGCCAGCCGGGCGCGCGTCAGGCCGTACGGCCGCGCCGGACCCGGCGGCCGTGGTTGGCTGGGGACACCCCGGCGGCGATGTCGCGGGCCAGCCGGCGCAGTTCCGCGTCCACCGCGGCGATCTCCTCGACCTCACCGTCCGGCGGCGGCGGCTCGGCCCGCAGCAGCGTCCTGGACTTTAGGTCGAACACCGCGCCGGCCGGCAGCACATGCAGGGTGGCGCCGGACATCAACAGTGGGGCCGTCCGCTTGGCAGCGTAGGCGTTGGAGACCAGGTGGCTGCCGTCAACCACCGTGACGGCGCCCCGGCCAACGACCTCGAGCCGGTGGCCGTCGGTGATCACTGCCGCGGTGTCCTCGTCGACGCCGATGCCAAGCACCGAAGGTGACTGGGCTACCAGCGACATCAGCCGCCCGTACCGGTTCCGCTGCTGGAAGTGCTGGTCAATCACCACACCAGAGACCAGACCCAACCCGACGGCCAGCTGGCTCATCCGCTGTTTCGGCGTCGAACCGCCGGCTCCGGAGGCGATCATGTGGTCGGAAAGGATGGACGCCCCGGCGGAGGTACCACCGACGGTGGCGCCGCGGCGGTAGGCGGTATGGATGGCATCACCGAGCGGAGTACCGGTAATGAAGGACGTCAGCTTCAGCTGGTTGCCGCCGGTGATGAAGATGCCGGTGGCATCGGCTACCGCCTGGCTGAGCCGGGGATCACTGGACTCCGCCCGGCTCTCGGGGCGGACAGCTGATACCTCGGCGACCCCCAACGACCGGAAGGCTGCCTGGTAGACCTCGACCACACTGGCGCCGAGGGCGGAGGCCGTCGGGATGACGACGATCCGGGCCTTCTCGCCTCCGGCCGAGGACACGAACGAGCGCAGCACGCTGCGGCGTCTCAGCTTGGCTTCCGCACCGCCGATGGCATACAGCGAACCAGACGACATGGCCGACACGATACGGACCGGGCCGGCGCGGCGCGCGTGGGCCACGCAATCCGGCTCTCGAAAAGTTCATCCCAGCCCCGAAAGTTCAGGTCAACCCGAAGATCAGGTCAACCCGAAGATCAGGTCAACCCGAAGATCAGGTCAACCAGGTGCAGGAGGCGCACAGGGCATCCGCAGCGGCCGCCTGCAGGGAACGGAGCTCACGAGCTCTGAGCTCGGCGGCGTACGCGCTCAACGCGCCCCCGTCGTCGGCCAACGCAGCCTGACAGGCGACCAGCAGCGCCATGGCCTTGTCCGCCATCGCCTGCTGTCTTGGTTGATAGCCGGGCGCCAGCCGTGGCCGGGCCCTGCCAGCGGGGCGTTGTCCGCCGGCGACCTCAAGCCCGGCCAGCGTGGCTGCGACCGACAGCACCGTCTGGTTGAGTGCCCGTTCTGCCTCGTACGGAGCTGGCGGCGGCAGCGGCCGGTTGGCACCGAAGACCTGCCACTGCACGGCGGCCCCTACCACCTGCGGTACGAACGCAACCCCGCCGGTGAGCCCGATGACTGCCACGCCCGACTTCAGCGCGGCGGTAGTGAGGTCGACAGGTCCGCGCAGTGAGCCCAGTGCTCCCGGCCGGGGCAGGGTCAGCGCCCACCCTTCCGTCTCGAACGGTCCGGTGGCCAGCAGCCCGGCCTCCAGCTCATTGGCGGCAACAGGGTCCAGTCCGAGCCGGCCCTCGGCGTCAATGACGTGGTGGGCGGCATCGTCGGCGGCGATCGAGCGGGCCGCCACCTCGATGCTGAGCTGGCCATGGACCAGTGCGTTCAGGTAGGCGGTCATCCGGAAGGAGGCAAGCAACTGCACCGGACCAACGTACGTCGTGGCGGCCTGGATGTTGTGGGCCCGTGTCTTGGCTGCTTCGATCTGGTAGGCCTACATCTTGTAGGTTCGTGTCCATGGCAGCCGTGGTAGAACTCGCTGAGGTCAGCATTGTCCGTGGTGGTGCAACCCTGCTGGACGCCATCACCTGGACCGTCGACGAGTCGGACCGCTGGGTTGTCATCGGCCCCAACGGGGCCGGCAAGACCACCTTGCTGCAGCTGCTGGGCGCCCAGATCCATCCCACCAGCGGGGTCGCCGGACTGCTCGGTGAGGTGCTGGGCACCGTCGATGTGTTTGAGCTCCGGCCACGGATCGGTCTTACCTCGGCCGCGCTGGCCGAGCGAGTGCCGAGGGGGGAGAGCGTGCACGACGTCGTGGTGTCCGCCTCGTACGCGGTCCTGGGCCGCTGGCGGGAGGAATACGATGCGCTGGACCACCAGCGCGCCGACGAGCTGCTGGCTCAGCTGAAGATCCACCAACTGGCCGACCGTACCTTCGGCACGCTCAGCGAGGGGGAGCGAAAGCGGGTGCAGATTGCCCGAGCCCTGATGACCGATCCCGAGCTGTTGCTGCTGGACGAGCCGGCGGCCGGGCTGGACCTGGCGGGGCGGGAGGCGCTGGTCGACACCCTGAGTGCCTTGGCAGCAGACGACTATGCGCCGGCAACGGTACTTGTCACCCATCACGTGGAGGAGATTCCTCGGGGCATCACCCACGCACTGCTGCTCAAGCAGGGCCAGATCGTGGCAGCTGGACCGTTGGCCGAGACGCTGACCGAGGAGGCCATGAGCCGGACCTTCGGTCTGCCTCTTACGGTACGGGAGACGGACAGCCGGTGGACCGCCCGGGCCAGCCGATAACCGACCTCAGCTGCCCAGCGCTTCGGGCATCGTGAGCCTCGCGGACGGCCCGGCTTGGTCTCTCTGGCACCATGGAGGGCACGGCGTGGCGATGCGAGGGTGCAGATGGAGGTGAACTTGTCCGATTGGCTAGGTGCAAACGGCTGGGCGATCTGGCTAAGCCTCGCCCTGCTGTTGGGTATTGCCGAAATCCTCTCCCTGGACCTTTTCTTGCTGATGCTGGCCATTGGCGCGCTGGCGGGTGCCGGGGTTG
>JBBSQO010000195.1:0-4953 GCA_038244025.1 Propionibacteriales bacterium | reverse complement strand
GATAGCTTTCGCGGCACCCGTGCTCGTCGGGACGATGTTGATGGCGGCAGCACGCGAACGTCGGAAATCGCGATGCGGGCCATCCTGAAGGTTTTGGTCTGACGTGTACGCGTGCACCGTCGTCATCAGGCCCTTGACGATGGTGAACTCGTCATCAAGTGCCTTGGCCATCGGCGCCAGGCAGTTGGTGGTGCAGGAGGCGTTGGAGATGACGTGGTGCTTGGCCGGGTCGTAGTCGCCATCGTTGACCCCCATCACCACGGTGAAGTCCTCATTCTTTCCCGGGGCAGAGATGATGACCTTCTTTGCGCCGGCATCGAGGTGCGCTTTCGCCTTGTTCGCATCGGTGAATAAGCCGGTCGACTCGATCACCACGTCGGCACCCAGCTCTCCCCAAGGCAGCGCGGCCGGGTCCTTCTCGGCGAACGACTTGATCACCTTGTCACCGACCCTGATACCACCCTCGACCACCGACACGTCGTCCTCCAGCCGGCCAAGAATCGAGTCGTACTTGAGCAGGTGTGCCTGGGTCTCATCATCGCCGAGATCGTTGAAGGCCACCACCTCGATGTCTGCACCGGCGGCCGCGGCGGCACGGAAGAAGTTACGGCCGATCCGGCCGAATCCATTGATACCCACACGTACGGTCATGCTTGCTTCTCTCCTCGGTTGGTGCTTGATCAGTGCCTTGCCGGTCAGCAAGGTAATTCCGGCTTATTTGAGTTCAACCGCCGATTGCCGCTGGGCAACTCGGATAGTCACCAGACTAGCGAACGTCACCATTTCGGCTAACGAGCGGACCCATCACTGGTACGGAGTGAGTCCAGTTCGGGGCCGTGCTGCGTATGGTGCTCGCACCCGTCTGCATCCTGGGCGGGGCCATCGACGCTACTTGCTAGCGTCGAGTCGGCGTGGTTAAGACGACTCACGGCTAGTTTTGACGGGCGCTGGCTAACAGGTCGGTTGCCGGCCCCGCTTAGGCCAAGTCCAAGGCCAGACGTGCAGGGATGGTACCGGCAAGCACCTCCTCGAAGCACTCGTTGACATCCTCTAGTTGTCGAGTCTGGGTGATGACACGCGTTTTACCCCGTGCGTGCATCTCAAAACACACGGCGAGGTCGTTACGCGTGCCAACCAGGGAACCAATGGCGGTAATGCCCTTCAGCACCGTCTCGAACACGGGCAGTTCTAGCCTGTTGTCAGCGGGTAGCCCTACCAGAACGAGGCGACCGTTTGCATTCAGCGACGCGTGAGCCGATCTCATGGCCACTGGTGAGAGCACCGTCACCACTGCGATATCGACACCACCCAGTCCGTTGGTTTGAGACTGCATGTCGTCGCGTCCATCAAGGACGTGGTCCGCACCGAGGTCCTTGGCCAGCTGCAGCTTCTCGTCCTCGATGTCTACCGCAATGGTGCGAGCGCCGAAGATCTTCGCGTACTGCAGGGCCAGATGCCCAAGACCGCTAATACCGACGATCATCACAGTTTCCGCCGGCTGGGGCTTGGCCACCTTCAGCGCCTTATCGGTCGTCACGCCGGCGCAGGAGAGTGGGGCTGCATCCAAGGATGAGACACCTTGAGGCACCTTCACAACATGACTGGCGTAACCGATGGCAAACTCCGCGTAGCTGCCATCGATGGTGTAACCCATGTACTGGGGCGTGGGACAGTAGGTCTCCCAGCCAGCAACGCAGTAGCGACAGCGCCCACACGCGTAGCCGAGCCAAGGTAAGGCAACGCGATCGCCTGGGACGATGGCCGAGTCCTTGTCACCGATGGCCACGACAGACAGTGCCCACCCCCTCGTGTCCAGGGATCAATGGCATTTTCGGTTTTGACGGGCCAATCACCACGTGCGGCGTGGATGTCGGTGTGGCAGAGCCCACTCATCTCGATCTGCACGAGAACCTGATCCGGGCTCGGCACCGGAACAGGGATATCAACAATCTTCAAGGGAGCGCCGAGCGCCGAAACCATTGCGGCCTTCATTTTTGCCTCTTTCGCTGGACCACCTTACGGACGTCTGGATGCCTCATTAGATCGGCAGGACCGACCTGGGCACTAGGACCGAACGGCACTGTGCCGCTGGGCCGAAGGTCACAGACTCAAGCATCTCCGACCAGCACGTCTCACGATGATGGTGCCGGCGTGAAGGCCCAAGGGTTGGGCACCGAGGGCTAGACCTCGTCGTCCAACATCTCCCGGCTCAGGCCGGACTCGGTGTTGGGAACGCCTAGCTCGGCGGCCCTCTTGTCGGCGGTGGCCAGCAACCGGCGGATCCGTCCGGCCACAGCATCCTTGGTCAGCTGCGGGTTATGCAGCTGACCCAGCTCCTCCAGGCTGGCCTGCTTGTTCTCGATCCGCAGCATGCCCGCGGCTTTGAGATGGTCCGGCACGTGGTCGCCCAGGATCTCCAGCGCACGCTCGACCCGGGCGCCGGCGGCCACCGCTGCCCGAGCGGACCGTCGCAGGTTGGCATCATCGAAGTTTGCCAGCCGGTTGGCCGAGGCCCGAACCTCACGACGCATCCGTCGCTCCTCCCAGGCCAGCACCGACTCATGCGCGCCCAGCTTGGTGAGCATGGCGGCAATGGCGTCACCATCGCGGATCACCACCCGATCAACCGCGCGGACCTCGCGGGCCTTGGAGGTGATGCCTAGCCGCCGCGCCGCGCCCACCAGGGCCAGCGCTGCCTCGGGTCCCGGGCAGGTCACCTCAAGTGCCATCGAACGACCTGGCTCGGTCAGTGACCCATGGGCCAGGAAAGCCCCCCGCCAGGCGGCAGTGCAGTCACACAGGCCACCGCTGACCACCTGGGGCGGCAGACCACGGACCGGACGACCACGGGAGTCGATCAACCCAGCCCGCCGGGCCAGCGCCTCGCCGTCCTTGAACACCCGGACGAGGTAGCGGGAACCGCGCCTGATCCCGGCACTATTCACCATCACCAGGTCGCTGGTATGGCCGAAGATTTCCGAGACGTTTGTCCGAAGCCGCCGAGCGGCTGCGCCGGTGTCGAGCTCGGCCTCGATCACAATGCGGCCGCCCACGATGTGCAGACCACCGGCGAAGCGCAGCATGGCCGCGACCTCGGAAACGCGGCAGCACGGTTTGGTGACCTTGATTGTTGTCAGTTCTGCCTTCACCTGAGCCGTCATCGCCATTCGTGCATGATGCCACGAATTCGACTCATCCCGCTTCCCCACCCGGGAACGGCCACAGCCACATTCCGGCCGGGCGGTCGTCAGATGCCCATGATCTCGGTATAGATCGAAGCGAGCCGGAGCGGGTCGTGACGTGGCGATCCATCCCGCATGGCGAGGTCGGCAAGGACCAGCTCCGCCCCGAGCGAGGCCGCGAAGCGGGCCAGATGGGGATCGTTCGCAGCGAACCGGGTGTCGGCAAGGACAACATCGAGACGCAGCCTTGGAGCGTGCTCGGCCAGCAGCTCAATGTGCCGAGCGGCGCTGAACCCCTGAGTCTCCCCGGCCGGTTCGAGATTGAGCGTCAGCAGCCGCCTGGCGGGGCTGGCCATGATGGTCTCAGCCAGCTGCGGTACCAGCAGGTGTGGGATCACCGAGGTGAACCAGGATCCCGGGCCGAGGACCAGCCAGTCCGCGTTGAGGACAACGCCAACCGACTCCGGGCAGGCCGGAGGATCGGCCGGCAACAACCGGATGGTCCGCACTTCGGCCGTGGTCAGGGCCACCGTTGACTGGCCGCGGATGATCGAGATCTCATCGGGGTGCATCGGGTCCAGACCGATCACCTCGGCCACGATCTCCAATGGCACCGAGGACATCGGCAGTACCCGGCCCTTGGCTCCAAGCAGTGCGCCTACCATGTCCAGGCCCGCCACCGGGTCACCCAGCTTTTCCCACAGCCCCGCGATCAGCAGGTTGCCGATGGCGTGATCGGCCAGCTGACCATCACCGGTGAAGCGATACTGCAGCACATCGGCCCAGGTGCGCCCGGACTCGTCATCACCACACAAGGCCGCCAGCGCCATCCGCAGATCACCCGGCGGTAGACAGTCCAGCTCGGCCCGCAACCGGCCGGACGAGCCCCCGTCGTCGGCCACCGTCACGACGGCCGTCAGGTGGTCGGTGATCCGCCGCAGCGCGGTCAGGTTGGTGTACAGCCCATGACCACCACCAAAGGCGACCACGGACGGCAGTGGGGGCAACCCGGCGCGGGTGGTCAGGCTCACTCCCGGCCCACATCCCGGTGCAGCACCTTGGTCGGCATCCCCTGTTTCCGCAGCCGGCGGGCCAGCTCCTCGGCCATCGCCGTACTCCGGTGCTTTCCACCAGTGCAACCGATGGCGATGGTGACGAACCTCTTGCCCTCATGGACGTACCCAGCGGCCATCACCTGCAGCAGGGACTGGAGCCGGTCCAGGAACTCCGTCGCGCCCGGTTGTCTCAGCACGTACTCGCTGACCTCCTCGCTGAGGCCGGTGAGCGGCCGCAGCTGCGGAACCCAGTGCGGGTTGGGCAGGAACCGGACATCCATCACCAGGTCGGCATCGACCGGGATGCCGTTCTTGAAGCCGAAGGAGAGGCAGGTGACGCGCAGGTCGTTGTCGTCCGGCCCACCGTAGGCGTGCACCACTCGGGAGGAGAGCTGATGCACGTTGATGGCCGAGGTGTCGATGACCAGGTCGGCGGCGGCCCGGAGGGTGGCCACCATGGTGCGCTCGCGGATGATTCCGTCCAGCAACCTGCTGTCGCCCTGCAGCGGGTGCGGGCGGCGGACCGACGCCTGGCGCCGGACGATCACCTCGTCGGAGGCCTCCAGGAAGAGAATCTCCGGCCTGGTGCCGACGGCCTTCAGGTCCGCGAACATGGTGGGCAGCTGTTCGAAGAACGATCGGGTCCGCACATCCAGCACCACCGCGAGCTGGCTGATCCCGGTCCGTTGGGCCAACGCATACATCTGCGGCAGCAT
>JBBSQO010000194.1:0-4962 GCA_038244025.1 Propionibacteriales bacterium | reverse complement strand
TGTAGCCAGGCCTCACCGTGGCAGAACCGTCGAGGGTGGATCAGAACAACGGGAGGCACGCCAGATGACAGCGGTGCAGGACAAGTCGGAGTCGACCCGGCCGGCAGCCAACGGGTCACCGCTGGATGCGATGCTCACCGACGCGGCCCTCGGCCCGGTCCGCCGGCTGCTCCCGGGTCGAGCGGCGCTGAAGCTGGTCGGCCGGCTCGCGGCCCGGCCGGTGAACACGACCAGGCTGGGGCTGCACACCACCGCCGAGCTGGGCAAGGTGTCTCGGATTGGTGTCGTCGCTACCGCGGGTGACCGGCGCGACGATGACATGCGGGAGCTGGGTGCGGTCGCTGCCCAGCATTTCGACGTGGTGGTCGTCCGGGAGGACATTGGCTTGCGCGGCCGGCGACGCGGCGAAACCGCCGACCTGATTGCCGAGGGAGTTCGTAGCGCGATGGGAGAGGGTCTCCGCTGCAAGCAGGTCGATGTTGTGCTGGAGGAGTTGGCCGCCACCCGCCATGCCATTGCCCATTCGAACCCCGGAGACCTGGTCATCCTCTGCGTGGACCAGCATGGCGCCGTGCTGGCGGAGCTGGAGTCCTATGGCCGGCAGGCCCAGCCCGGTTCCAGAGCCGAGGAGGACGGTCTGTTCGACAATGCCATCGCCGACCCCGACTTCACCCCCGGCGCCACCCCGCCGGACGAGGAAGCACCGGACAAAAGCTTTGTCTGAGTCAGCTTTGTGTCTGAGTCAGTGGTGATAGGCGCGCCTTCCGACAGTTCTCTGCAGACCTTCGTCGGCTTTGCAGATTCTCGAGAGTCTGCAACGTACGACCAGGTTCTGCAAACACGCCCGGGGTCTGCAAACACGCGCCACCAGGTAAGCCGGCCAAGGGGCACTAGTCAGCCCTTGATCGCACCGGCGGTCAGCCCGGAGACGATGTATCTCTGGGCGAACAGCGCCACCACGATGATCGGCAAGGTCATGATCACCGCCGCCGCCATGATCGCACCCCAGTCGATGCTGGCATAGGACACGAAGTCGAAGACGGCGACTGGCAGGGTCTTGGTGTTGGCCCCGGAGAGCACCAGGGCGAACATGAAGTTGTTCCAGGAGAAGATGAAGGAAAGAATCCCCGCGGTCGCGATCCCCGTCTTTGACATCGGCACGATGACTCGCACGAACGCGCCGATATGGGTCAGTCCATCAACCTGCGCCGCCTGTTCGAAGTCCAGCGGCAGCGAGTCGAAATAGGACATCAAGATGTAGACGCTGATCGGGATCAGGATGAACATATGGGACAGGATCAGCACCCCGTACCCGCCGACCAGGCCGAGGTTGGCAAAGACGTAGTACCACGGCACCAGGAGGGAAATCCCGGGGATGACCCGGGCCATCAGCACCAGCAGGGCCGATCGGCGCATCGCGAACCGGCTCATCGAGTAGGCAGCCGGCACCCCGATGATCAACGAGATCACCGTGGCACAGAAGGCAACCACAAAGCTGTTCCAGACGAACCCGCCATAGTTGTCCCGGCCCAGCACCGAGACGTAGTTATCCAGGATCGGGTGGAAGACAAAAGACTTGGTGACATCGTGGATGTCGACGTTCGTCTTGAACGAGGCCAGCAACATCCAGAGCAGCGGCACCACGAAGGCCAGCACGATGACGGCCAGGGCGACCGCCCGGAAAGCCTGGTAGACGCGTGATCCGAGCGGCTTCCGCCGCTTTGGCTGGAGAGATGACTTCTGGTTTACGACCCGGTTTGTGGTGGTGGTGCTCATGTCTGGCGGTCCCTTCTGCGGATCGTCAACAACGTCATGATCGCCACGATCATCAAGAAGAACAGGATCAGCACGGCTGAGGCCACGCCGTAGTCATTGTAGTTGAAACTCAACCCGTAGACGTAGATGTTGAGCGTCTCTGCCTCGTGGAAGGAGCCTCCGCCCTGGCCTTTGGTGGTGTACAGCAGATCGAACGTTTTGAGTGCGTCAATGGCACGCAGGATAACGGCCACGATCACCATCGGACGGAGCAGCGGCAAGGTGACGAACCAGAACCGCTGCCAGGTGCTGGCTCCATCGATCTTGGCCGCCTCGTCCTGCTCGTCGGACAGCGAGGTCAGCCCGGCCAGCAAGATCACCGCGATCATCGGGGTGAACTCCCAGACATCGACGAAGATCAACGTTGGCAGGGTGGTGTCCACCGAGGACAGCCAGGGTTGTGGCGGGATGCCGAAGAAACCCAGCAACCGGTTGGCGGCGCCAATGTTCGGCTCGAAGATCAGCCGCCACATCATGGCCACCGCGACCGGTGTGGCTACGAATGGCAGCAGCACCGCGACCCGGACCCATTTTTGTCCCCGGAACGGTCGTCGCAGCAGCAGTGCAATGCACATCCCGAGCACCATCTCCAGGACCAACGCGCCCACGGTGAAGACGAAGGTTCTGGCCACCGCGGGCCAGAAGCGATCGGTATCGGTCAGCACCTGCAGGTAGTTTGACAGACCGACGAACTCCTTCTCGGCGCGGACCGACCCGCTGGCGTCGGTGATGCTCAAGTACAGCGTCCACAGCAGTGGGAATCCAATCAGGACGGCGGTGAACGCCATGGCCGGCGCCGCCAGGACCCATTTACGGTGCTTGTTGCTCCAGTCGGAGACCGCCGTCCAGCCGGGACTCTTCTTTACAGCCATCAGACTCATTTTCACCTCCCGGGGCGGCAACAATCGTCGAGCGTCACCCGGCGATGGCCTGCGCGGCACCGATCATTGACACGATCGTTGCCTTGGCGGGTCATCGCCGGTGCTGGCTACTTGTCCTTGTCCAGAATCTGCTGGAACGTTTTGGACGCCTTGGCTGCGGCCGCGGCGACGTCACCGCCCTGGATGGCGGTCACGATCGGACCACCGACCGCTTCGCGCGCCTCAGCCACCGAGACCACGACCGGCCGGTCATAGCCGACTCCGGTGTCGCCCGCCGCGACGTTCGCCTTGACCAGATCATCGGGGAAGCTGGCCGTCGCTTCGGGGTTTTGCCAGACAGACGTGCGGGACCCGGGCACCCCCTCCTTCTGGATCTTGAGCATCTCGTCCTTGCTGGTGGCCCACTGGATGAACTTCCAGGCATTGTCCTGATTCTCCGAGAACGAGTTAATGCCGAGCGCCCAGGATGCGACATTGTACGGCTTGGAACCAGCCGGGCCGGCCGGTAGCGCGGCGAAGCCCACCTTGTCGGCCACTTTCGACTTGCTCTTGTCGGTGGCGTTCTGGAACAGGCTGGATGCCTCGGGGTAGAAGGCGGCGTTGCCTTGGGTGAAGATCGCCATCGCCTCCGGCCAGCTCATGTCGGTGCTGAGCTGGGCCGGGCCATAGTTGTGCAGCAGCCCGCCGTAGAAGGAGTAGGCCTGCTTGGCTGCGTCGCTGGCGATCGCCGAATTGTCCTGGTCATCGACCCAGTTGCCGCCGAAGCTGTACAGGAATCCGGAGTACTGGGTGACGGCGGCAGAGCGTCCGGTCCGGGCCACGAAACCGGCCACCTTAGGATTATCCTGATGGATCTTCTTGGCCGCGGACTGCAGGTCGTCCATTGTCTTGGGGACGTCCAGCCCCGCCTTCTTCAACAGGTCCTTGCGGTAGTAGAGCGCCTCGAATTCGGTGATCATCGGAACACCGACGACCTTGTCTTCATAGGTGGTCAGCTGACGCGGGCTCTTCTGGAAGTCTTCCCAATTCCAGTCCTTGTCGCTGTTGACCCTCTTGGTGAGGTCATCGAAGTAACCACTCTTGCCGAAGAGTTTGCCCACCTGCAGCGGGCGATACATCATCACATCGATGTCCTTGGACCCGGCGTTCAACTTGACCTTGTACTGGCCCGCCAGCTGGTCCTCACTGAGCTGGCTCACTTCGACCTTCAACCCGCTCTGCTTTTCGAATTCGGGCAGATCTTTTTTTATCACATCGGTCCAGACATGGTTCGCGAGGGTGATCCGCAGGGTTTTGTCCGCTCCCGAACCTCCAGTTGAACCGCCGCCGCCACAGGCTGACAACGCACCGGTGGCGAGCAGCGCGGCAGCCGCAACTCCAACCAGCCGTCGTGACAAATTCCGTTGCTTCACTTCGGACTCCAATCTCCGTCGGGCTGTGCCCCCGGCACCCGTGCACACTGATGGATCCTTAACTTCTGTGGATATCGCCATAAATCTGCTGATATACGGACTCTAGTAAGTTAAGCCATACCTATACAAGCGGCTTTACCCAATCGATATGGTGGGTTCGCCGCCGGCCCGCCAGAACCGTTCCAAGGAGCACAGATGACCAGCCAGCAAGGTCATCCCGCTGGCCGGCCCCCCTCTGGTGGGCCTGCATGCCAAGGTTTTGGACCTGCTGGGATTGGCCATCACTGCATCCGCTGATCGCCGAGGTGCTGACCGGACGCACGCACTATGGCATGATGCCCAGTCAGCCGCACACCGAAGCGTTGCAGCTGCACGCCGACGTCGCAGCGGCGATCCAGCGTCGCCAACCCGAGGCGGCCCAGGGCGCGATGCTGCGGATCATGGAGCGGGCGATAGATGAGATGCACGCGATCTGGACGACAAAGGTCTGATTCGGTCGGCCTGTACCTTAGGATGCGACAACGACGGGCTTCATCGACTCGCGAAGGACCGCCTGCGCGGTTTGCCGCGGAGTCAACTCGGAAGTGTCGAACCACCACCCCACGCTCCCAGGGTGCTTGCTCATCTCGGCTCGCAGATCGGAGCAGTCGTAGCAGACCTGCTCACCCGGCACTTGCCGCGGCTACTCGGATATGGGCGTAGCCCAGCCAGGACGCATTATCAGGCAGAACGGGTGTCCGGCCGGGCGGGTCGGCGAACACACTTGCACGGTCGAGTCTGATAGCGCCGAGAGCAAGAACGTGGGGCGTCGCGTCCGCGACGTTCTCGACCATGATGTCGAGGTGCATCTGCTG
>JBBSQO010000193.1:0-4973 GCA_038244025.1 Propionibacteriales bacterium | reverse complement strand
GTTGGTCCCGGGGTTCGTGCTGCGATGATTCCCTGGATCGGTGCAGACGAACTGCTCTCAGTCATCGGGCCACAGCAGGCAGTCGAGGCCATCCGGGCGACGCTGCTCGGAGACTTTGACCCCGAGCATGATCAGCAGCGGACCTGTGTGGAGCTGCGCAACGGCCAGCTGCTGCTGATGCCGGCCGAGGTCGGGGACTATGTCGGTGTCAAGATCGCGTCAGTGTCACCGGATAATCCCCAGCGTGGCTATCCGCGGATCCAGGGAATCTACCTCCTTCAGGATGCCGCCACGCTGGAGCCGAAGGCCTTGGTGGATGGGATTGCGCTGACGACGCTGCGAACGCCTGCCGTCTCGGTTGCCGCTGTCGGAGGTGTGGTGCAGGCCCGGTTTGCTCTGGGTGCGTCCGTGCTCGTGTATGGTGCCGGGCCGCAGGCGCTGGGTCATCTTCGGACGCTGTGCACGCAGGTTCCCCTGCGGGAGGTGATCGTGGCCGTCCGGAGTCCGGACCGGGCACAGCATTCTGTGGCTGCTATTGCCGAGCTGGGGGTCAGTGGGCGGGTGATCAGCTCCGGTTCGGCTGAGGCAAGCGTTGAGGTCGGCCGGGCTGATGTGATCATTGCCGCGACAACCGCTGCGGAGCCGCTCTTCGATGGCCAGCTGGTGTCCGACCATGCCGTCCTCATTGCTGTTGGTTCGCACGGCCCGCGGCTACGTGAGCTCGACGACCTGGTGATGGGCCGAGCGACGGTGATCGTGGAGTCGGGGGCTTCGGCGTTGCGGGAATGCGGTGACGTCGTGATGGCCGTCGAGGCGGGCCAACTGGCCGCAGATGCGTTGCAGACGATGAAGGAAGTGGTCGTCTCTGCTGGCTCGAGGATCGACGAGGCGAGACCTGTCGTCTTCAAGAGTTCCGGGATGGCATGGGAGGATCTGTCCGTTGCCGCTGCTGCCTATGAAATGATCAATCGGAGGTGAGTGGAGTGGGTCACCAGGTGAAGCAGGAGCCGATGGCTGACTCGGCCGAGCGTTTGAAGCTGCCCTCCTTCGACCGCAACCTGAGTCTGCGGCAGCAGGTAGCAGAGACGCTGCGGGCCCTGCTGATCACTGGCCAGATGCGGCCCGGCGTCTCCTACTCCGCCCCCAAGCTGGCTACTCAGTTCGGGGTTTCGGCGACACCGGTACGGGAGGCCATGTTGGACCTTGTCAGTGAGGGCCTGGTCGAGGTGGTGCGGAACAAGGGCTTCCGAGTGACGAGCATGACAGGGCGGGAGCTTGACTCCCTGGCCGAGATCCGGATCATGATCGAAGTCCCGACAATGGGATACGTTGCGGAGAAGTGTGATGGCGAGATCGCCGTGGCCATTGAGGCGCTCCGGCCGGTGGCCCATGTCATTGTCGCCGCCGCCGAGACGAAGGACATGATCAGCTACATTGAGGCCGATACCGCTTTTCATCTCGATTTCCTTGGCCTGCACGGTAATGAGCAGCTGGTCGACATTGTCCGTGATCTTCGATCCCGGTCAAGGCTGTACGGTCTGGAGGGGCTGGTGGAGGCGGGCACCCTGACTCAGTCGGCAGCCGAGCATGAAGAGATGGTGGATGTCGCCCTCAGCCGGGACGTGGGGGCGATGAGGCGGCTCGTCGGCCGGCACATCGGGCATGTCCGGTCAACCTGGGCCGGCAGCGCTGGACTCGTCGACGACGAGGGGGATGACCAGCTGCACAACCGTCAGGCAAGCGCCGGTCCCTGACTTAGCGAGGCAGTGTCAGGAGCCCGTCAGCGAGTTCGATCGCTAACCCGTCGGCGAGCAGAGACGTCAGTGCCCGGTCACGCTGGACATCCTCGGCCCAGACGCTCTCCATAGCACTTGGTTCAACGGGCTGGTCGGCTGAGCGCAGCAGGGCAAGCAAGGCTCCACGGCACTGCCGATCGGATCCGGCATAGGACTGCCCCTTTCGCGGTCGTCCGTCCCAGGACCGGTAGCCGGCCTTTCGCCAGGCGCAGCGGCGCCGCAGGGGACAGACCTGACAGCGAGGGCTTCGGGCAGTGCAGACGACCGCTCCCAGTTCCATCGAGGCGACCGCCCACTGTGCTGCCCGCTCCGGATTCATCGGTACGAAAGACTCAGCCAGCCGCATCTCTGCGGTGGTCGGGGTCTGGGTGGGATAGGCGACACCGGAGACCACCCGGGCCAGCAACCGCCGTACGTTGGTATCAAGGACCACGTGCCGCTGCCGAAAGGCAAAACTGGCCACGGCCGCGGCGGTATAGGAGCCGACGCCCGGCAGTGCCAGCAGGGCGGCATGATCGGCCGGGACCTCGCCGCCATGCTGGTCCCGGATCGCGACGGCAGCTCCGTGCAGCCGGATCGCCCGGCGTGGATAACCAAGTCGGCCCCAGGCCCGGATCGCCTCGGCCACCGGGGCGTCGGCCAGCGCGGCCGGCTCGGGCCAGCGCTCAACCCACAGCTGCCATGGTCCCAACACCCGGGCGACCGGTGTCTGCTGCAGCATGAACTCGCTGACCAGGATCGACCAGGGCGTGGCGTCCGGCCGGCGCCAGGGAAGATCCCTGGCCTGCTGTGCGTACCAGCCCAGCACAATTCTGACGATCCGCTGGCTGGCTTGCCGTTCGGCGGCAGCGGGTTCGGGTTGCGGCACGCATTTGAGGCTACCTGCGGCGTGGCTCGGCCCAACGACCGCGGTTGCTCCCTAGTCTGGGCGGCATGAGCGGGGTACTGCATCCGGTCGGACCGGAGGAGCCAGAGACCTACTGGGGCCGCCGGGTCGCCATCGTGGTGGTGGTTGCCGTGCTGGCCGGGCTGCTGACCTGGTTGCTGGTGGGTAGCGGCGGCGATCAACAAACTGCCCCGGCAAATCCTCCGCCGACCCCGACCCCGACGGCAACGGCTCTGGGTAGCTCACCGACCTCATCGCCGTCGACAACCCCAGCTGACACCTCAAGCCCCGCTGCCACCGAGACTCCATCGGCGAACGCTGATTCCCCATCGGCGGCCAGCACAAAGACGGCCAGTCCGTCGGCCGCCGTGGGATCCTCGTCGCCGTCCGCGACGCGGTCGGCCAAGCCGGCGACGGTGACCTGCAATCCAGCCAAGCTAAGATCCACGCTGACCGGCCAGAAGAAGATCAGCACCGGCGACAAGCTGGCCTTCGATCTCTCGTTGATCAACGGCACCGGCGTCACCTGTCGGCTCAGCGTCAATCCGGACCGGTTTGAGTTGAAGGTCTATTCCGGCACCGACCGGGTCTGGAGCTCGGCGGACTGCACCTCCCAGGTGCAGCCCCAGACCAGGGTGCTCAAGCCCGAGCAGGCGATCGAGTGGACCATGAAGTGGAACACCGAGCGGTCGGCTAAGCAGTGCAAGACCAAGCCTGGGACCCAGCGGCCCGGCGTCTACGTGGCTACCGCCGCCTACCAGGGCGCCAAGCCGGTGCAGCTGGTGATGAACCTCCGCTGACCTGAGCCACCGCTGCTCGCTCCGGGCCAGCCACGCAGTCGCGCCCTGCTCCAGCCGCTCGGGTGTTGGTGCGCCTCCTGGATCCTCGTTTTCCTGCCTATTCGCGATCCCGACGGCCGAAAACCTGCTTCCGTACGATATTTCGGCGAATAGGTATGAAAACGCGGAGGCCCAAGCTCTACCGGGCTCCGGGGCCCGCGTTTTCCTTCCTAATCCCTATTGCGGGGCTGAGCTGGTCCGGTACCGCGTTTTCCTGCCTATTCGCCATAGGGAGGCCCGAAATCGCGTTTCCGTACCATATTTCGACGATAAGATAGGAAAACGCGGGCCAGGCTCGAGGGCCAGAAAAACGGCAGGACCCAAGTCCGGGCGAGGAAACCCGGGGACTGGGCCAGCAACGCAAGCCGCGCGTATGACTCGGGGTACGGGTCAGTCGAGGCGCTCGGTGAAGGCGGACTCGGCCAGTCGGGTCAGCCCCTCCCGGATGGTCTTGGCCCGGCTCTCACCGACGCCCTCCACCTCCAGCAGCTCGGCCGAGCTGGCGGCGAAGACGGCCTGCAGGCTGCCGAAATACTCGATCAGCCTGGTGCCGTACACGGTCGGTAGCCGGTTGATCTGCGCCAGCTGGCGATGACCGCGGGCGGTGATCTTGCCATCAAGATGCTCGTTGTTGCTGTAGCCAATCGCTCGGGCGACGAGCAACGGGTCGAGCAGCTCGGTGGTGCCCAGGTTCTCCAGCCCGCCCAGTCCAAAGTCCTCGGCGCCCTCGGGTGTGTAGTCGCGTTCGAGCAGCTCGCGCAGATCCTCGATCCCGGCGCCGAGCTCATGCAGCTGCAGCCGCAGCAACCGGCCGTCGGTGCCCAGCTCGATCGCATAGTCGGCCAGCTCGAGCTTGAGCCGCCGAACCATCTCCAGCCGCTGAGCGACCAGGGTGAAGTCCTTGATCGTCACCTGGTCCTCCACCTCGAGCGCGGACAACCGGTTCGTTACCTCCCAGAGCCGATCCTTGTAGCGCTCCAGCGTCTGGAGTGCCTGGTTGGCCCGGGACAGGATCCGCTCGGAGTCCTCCACCAGGTGGCGATGGTCGTCCAGATAGAGCGCGATGGTGGACATCGACGCCGATACCGACACCACTGGCAGACCGGTCTGCCGGGAGACCCGATCGGCGGTACGGTGCCGGGTCCCGGTCTCGATGGTGTCGATCCGGGGGTCCGGCATCAAGTGGATCCCAGCACCCAGGATTCGATTGGCCTCGAGATCGAGGATCAGCGCCCCATCCATCTTGGCCAGCTCACGCAGCGCGGTCGCGGTGTAGGGCACGTCGAGGGCAAAACCGCCAGTCGAGATCTGCTGGACCTCCCGGGTGTTGCCGAGCACCACCAGGGCGCCGGTACGGCCACGCAGGATTCGCTCAAAGCCATCCCGAAGTGGAGTCCCTGGCGCCATCAAAGCCAGGTAGGTGCGCAGCCGGCCCTGCTGAGATGCTGATTC
>JBBSQO010000192.1:0-4983 GCA_038244025.1 Propionibacteriales bacterium | reverse complement strand
GCAGCACATCAACTTCTCCGACCTGGCCACCGGTGCGCTCTGGTCGGTCGGCTACGCCATTGTGCTGGTTGGCGTCGCAGTCTGGCACTTCCTCCGCAAGGACATCACCAGTTAACGTGCCGACCCGTAGTAATGGGCACAAAAGTCCCAATTTTACGGCGAGTCGCGGGGACTTTTGTGAGGGGTCGGCGCGAAGGCGGGGAGAGCAGCCGCTGCCGCCGTGCCCGGGGTCGTACGGATCGCGCAGGTACTTTGCAGAGCTGCGTCGACTTTGCAGGCTCTCGAGGGTCTGCAAGGTACGGCGGCGGTCTGCAAACTCGTCGCGGTCAGCGCCGGTTCGCATCCTGGGGGGCAACTCTGGCAGAATGCATGCTGCGTCTGTGCCGCGTGGTGCCCTCTCAACGCCCGCTGCACGGATCCATCCGAATCCGGATCCCGGTGTCCCCATGCCAGGACTCGGGATCACCCGTACCGCCTGGACCAGATCCGGGCAATCCCTACAGGAGTACCCACCCACGTGGCTGTCAAGATTCGTCTGAAGCGACTCGGCAAGATCCGGTCGCCCCACTACCGCATCGTCGTCATCGACTCCCGCGCCAAGCGGGACGGCCGGGCGATTGAAGAAATCGGCAAGTACCATCCCAAGAACGACCCCTCGTTCATCGAGGTGAAGTCGGAGCGCGCTCAGTACTGGCTTGGTGTCGGCGCCCAGCCGACCGAGGCCGTGGTCGCACTCTTCAAGCGCACCGGCGACTGGCAGACCTTCTCCGGCGACACCTCGCCGTCCGGAGTCGAGCCGCAGAAGGAAAAGAAGAACAGGTCCGACGCGTTCAACGTTGCCCTGGCCGATGCCAAGGATGAGCTGTCCACCGAGGCCATCTCCAAGCCCAGGAAGTCGGACCGGCCAACCGATGCCGGCAAGCCAGCCGATACCGACAAGCCTGCCGACAAGTCCAGCGTCGCCGACAAGCCTGCCGACAAGTCCAGCGACGCCGACAAGTCCAGCGTCGCCGGCCAGGCCGACACTTCGGACAACAACGATGCTGCCGACACGTCGGACAACGATGCCATCGACAAGCCGGACGCCGAAACGTCGGAGCAGCAGGCCGACAACGCCGAGGCTGGAGTCTGATCATGCTGGCCGACGCCCTGGAACATCTGGTCCGCGGAATCGTCACCAATCCTGACGACGTTGACGTGCGGGACAAGGATCTTCGTCGTGGCCGGATGCTCGAGGTGCGGATGCATCCCGAGGACATCGGTAAGGTCATCGGACGCTCCGGCCGTACGGCCACTGCGCTGCGCACTGTCGTCGGTGCGCTGGCAGGCCGCGAGCAGGTGCGGATCGATTTCGTCGATGTGGACAAGCAGTCACGTAGCGACCACGGTCGCGGTCGCCGCTGATTGACTCACCGGCAACTGATCCACGAGAGGCCCATTGAACGAGGAGGATGGCCTGACCGGCTTCACCGAGGTCGTGGTCGGCGTGATCGGGCGCCCACATGGCATCAAGGGTGAGGTCAGCATCGACCTGCGTACCGATGAGCCCGACCGTCGGTTCGCGACCGGGACAGTGCTGCGCTCCGAGAGCGGTCCCTGCACGGTGGCGTCGCTGCGCTGGCACAAGGGCAGGCTGCTGGTCAAATTTGATCAGCTGGCGGACCGGACCGCCGCCGAGGCTGCCCGGGGAATGACGCTGACCTTGGAACTGTCGGCCGAGGAACTGCCGACCGAGCCGGGAGAGTTCTATGACCGTCAGCTGGTCGGGCTGACGGTTCTCGATGCCGCTGGACTCCGTCGTGGCACGGTCGCGGCAGTCCTCCACCTCCCGACCCAGGACCTGCTGGAGGTCGACACCGGTGACGATCGACGGATGGTGCCATTCGTTGCGGCGCTGGTGCCGATCGTTGATCTGGCTGCCGGCCGCGTTCAGCTCGCGGACGTGACCGGCCTGCTCTCCGACCCGGACGAGGACAACCCGGGCGAGGAGCACCCCGACCAGAGTGCCCCCGACCAGAATGACCAGCGCGAACCGACGAGGCCGCAGCGGTGAGGATCGACATCGTCTCAATCTTCGGCGACTATTTCGAACCTCTGAAACTTTCGCTGGTGGGCAAGGCCATCGCCGCCGGCCTGGTCGAGACCCAGGTGCACGACCTGCGGCAGTGGACTGACGATCGCCATCACACCGTCGATGACACCCCGTACGGCGGCGGGGCCGGGATGGTGATGAAGCCGGAGCCGTGGGGGGAGGCCTTGGACGCTCTGGTCCCGGTCGGCTCCAGCCCGCGACTGATCGTGCTGACTCCGTCGGGGGAGACCTTCAGCCAGACCAAGGCGTACGAGCTGGCCCGCCAGGATCATCTGATCTTCGCCTGCGGTCGATACGAGGGCATTGATGCCCGGGTGGTCGAGGACGCCAGGACCCGGATGGAGGTCGACGAGATCAGTCTCGGCGACTACGTGCTGAACGGCGGTGAAGTGGCGGCCCTGGCGGTGATCGAGGCGGTCGTCCGGCTGCTGCCGGGCGTGCTCGGCAACCCCGAGTCGCTGGCCGAGGAGTCCCACTCCGAGGGCCAGAATGGGCTGCTGGAATATCCGGTGTACACGAAGCCACCGCTATGGCGCGGCCAGGCCGTGCCGGAGATCCTCTTCTCCGGTCACCATGGCCGCATTGCCGAATGGCGACGCGAGCAGGCCGTCTTCAGGACCCGGCAGCGCCGCCCAGACCTGCTCGAATAAGGAGTGCCATGATCGTGGAAACCAGAGCCCCGTCTAGGTGGACGCCATTTCCACGATGATTGGTTCAGCGAGATCTAGCGCTCAGCCCTCGGCGCGGTGCAGCTCACGCAGCTCGGCGTAGGTGCGGGCATTCTCGATGATGTGCCGGCGTTCCTCCTCCGACAGCGAACGGCGCACCTTGCCCGGTACGCCGGCCACCAGCGACCCGGGTGGGATTTCGGTCCCCTCCAAGATGACCGTGCCGGCGGCGATCAGCGAGCCTTCGCCGATCACCGAACCATTCAGCAAGATGGCACCGATGCCGATCAGGCAGTTGTCCTCGACCGTGCAACCATGCAGGACGGCGCGATGCCCGACCGAGACCCCGCGGCCCAGACGCATCGGGAAACCTAGGTCCGTGTGCGCCACCACGCCGTCCTGGACATTGCTGTCCACCCCGATCTCGATCTGTTCCTTGTCGCCACGCAGCACCGAGGTGTACCACAGCGAGGCACCCTCGGCCAGCACGACGTTGCCGATCACCGCCGCACTGGGGGCAATCCAGGCGGTCTCGGCGATATCGGGGGTTTCCCCCCCGATGGCCCGTTGGAAGTGCGTGGCCCGTCGGAAATGCGTGGCCCGTTGGAAGTGCTCGCTCATCTCTGGTCTCCTCAGCTGTTCGACTCTTCTGCCGGAGTCGATATAAGCCCATGGTGCCTCATTCTCCTTGGATAGGCGTGCCTTACTTCGCGGGAAGTAGCAGACCGTTCTAGTCTGGGGCTGTGGCCATAGGTACCCTGACCCCCCGGCAAAAGGCTGTCCGGTCAACAGTCGCGATGAAAGCCCTGATGGCGGTCAGCGGCTTGATCATGATCCTGTACTTGATCGCACATATGTACGGCAACCTCAAGCTCTTCTCCGGCCAGGCTGCTTTCGATGGCTACTCCCACCATCTGCGTGAGCTCGGCGAGCCGATCCTGCCGCACACCGGTGGGCTCTGGATCATCCGGGTGGTGCTGATCGCCAGTGTGCTGGCCCATGCGATCTCGGCGATCACGCTCTGGCTCAAGGACCGGGGGGCCCGCGGGGGCACTACGCGCTATCTCAGCAGCAAGGGCCGCCGCGGGGTGCAGCGGACCTACGCCTCGTTCACCTTGCGCTGGGGCGGCATCGTCATCCTGCTGTTCGTCGTCTATCACCTGCTGCACCTGACGGTCAACGTGATTGCGCCCGGTGGCGCTTCCGGCTCGCCCTACCAGCGGTTGGTGAACGGGTTCGGCGTCTGGTGGGTGGTGGCGAGCTACACGATCGCCATGCTGGCGGTCGGTTTCCACATCCGCCACGGTTTCTGGAGCGCGCTGGCCTCACTGGGCGCCAACCGTAGTGCCAAGACCCGTCGCATCTACACCTGGTTGGCGCTGGCCATCGCCGTACTGATCACGGTCGGTTTTCTGATTCCCCCGTACAGCGTCCTGTTTGGATTGGTGAAATAGATGAGTGACGACAACCTCAACAACTTCGAAAATATCCAGCAGCCCGAGGTGGAAAGCAACAACGCCGGACCGTCGGTGGACGTGAGCGCGGTCGACCCGACGAGCATCGGCTCAGGCGTTGGCGCGCAGTCGGAGACCAGCTCACTGGACGCCAACCGGCTCTACACTGACGGCGAGCCGATCCACGACACCAAGGCACCGGCCGGCCCGATCGAGAAGATCTGGGACGAGCGACGCTTCTCCGCCAAGCTGGTCAACCCGGCGAACCGGCGGAAGAGGTCGATCATCATTGTTGGCACCGGCCTGGCCGGCGCGTCGGCGGCGGCCACCCTCGGCGAAGCCGGCTATCAAGTCAAGAGCTTCTGCTACCAGGACAGCCCCCGGCGCGCACATAGCATTGCCGCCCAGGGCGGCATCAACGCGGCCAAGAACTACCGCAATGACGGCGACTCCATCTATCGCCTGTTCTATGACACGGTCAAGGGCGCCGACTACCGTTCCCGGGAGACCAACGTCTATCGGCTCGCTCAGATCAGTGTCGAGATCATCGACCAGTGTGTCGCCCAAGGGGTGCCGTTTGCCCGTGAGTACGGGGGCCTGCTGGACAACCGCTCCTTTGGCGGGGTGCTCGTCTCGCGGACCTTCTACGCCCGTGGCCAGACCGGACAGCAGCTGCTCCTCGGCGCCTACCAGGCCCTCGAGCGTCAGGTGGCCGCCGGCAACGTGGAGATGTTCACCCGTCACGAGATGCTCGAGCTCGTCGTCAAGG
>JBBSQO010000191.1:0-4986 GCA_038244025.1 Propionibacteriales bacterium | reverse complement strand
CGGGGTGGTGGTGGATCTGGACGTGTTGTTCTCCGAGATCGAGGGTCTGGCCGCCCGCGGCGTCCATACCGCAACGCAGCTGATGATCTCGGCCAATGCGCACATCATCACCCCCTATCACCAGGTCCTGGACAAGGTCACCGAACGCTTCCTCGGTAAGGCCAAGATCGGCACCACCGGCCGTGGGGTCGGGCCAGCCTATGCTGACAAGGTCAACCGGGTCGGCATCCGGATCCAAGACCTCTTCGATGAGTCGATCCTTCTGCAGAAGGTCGAGGCAGCGCTGGACCAGAAGAACCAGATCCTGGTCAAGATCTACAACCGCCGAGCCATTGATCCGGTGCAGGTCACCGAACAGCTGCTGGCCCATGTCGAGCGGGTCAAGCCGCATGTCGCCGATGTGACCAGGGTGCTGAACGACGCGCTGGACGCCGGCAAGGTGATCTTGTTTGAAGGCGCCCAGGCCCACCATCTCGATGTTGATCATGGCACCTACCCGTACGTGACCTCCTCCAACCCGATTGCCGCCGGGGCCTGCATTGGCGCCGGTGTCGGTCCGACCCGGATCGACCGGACGATCGGCATTGCCAAGGCCTACACCACCCGGGTTGGCGAGGGGCCAATGCCGACCGAGCTGCTGGACGAAGCGGGGGAGAAGCTGCGCAACGACGGCGGGGAGTTCGGCACCACCACCGGCCGGAAACGCCGTTGCGGCTGGTTTGACTCACTGGTCGTCGAGTCGGCGGTGAAGGCCAATGCCTTCACCGACATCTTCCTCACCAAGCTAGACATCCTGACCGGCTGGGAGAAGATCCCGGTCTGCGTGGCATACGACGTGAACGGTGAACGGCAGGATGTGATGCCGATGACCCAGACCGACTTTCACCATGCCAGACCGATCTATGAAGAGCTGGACGGCTGGACCGAGGACATCTCCGGCTGCCGTACCTTCGCCGACCTGCCGGCGAGCACCCAAGTCTACGTCCGGCGGCTGGAGGAACTCTGCGGTGCCCGGATCTCCGGCATCGGCGTCGGCCCCTCCCGGGAGCAGACCATCACCATCAACGACCTGCTCTAGCGGGTTTCAGTCAGCGATGGAACCTGAGCGTGCAGATCTGGAACGGCCGCAGGCTGACAGTCGCCGTGCCACCGTCGGTGCCGGTCAGGCTGGCTGAGTCGTCGGGACGCTCCAGCAGCAGATGCTCGCTGCGCCGGTTGCCCGCCTTGGTGCGGTGCTGGGAGGTGTAGGTGCTGCGGTGGTACTCCAGATACATCTCACCGGACCACACTGGGGGTTCTGGTATTCCTTCCGGGCGGTCTCGAAGAAGGTCCGCGGTGATGAACCGTCCCTCGGCGACCCGTGCCTTGGCTCGCTCGAACAGCTCGGGATAGTGCTGCTGGACCCAGGCATACTGCTGGGCCGACGAACAGGCGAAGGTCAGGTTCGGGTCGGAGTCCATCAGGTCCAGCACATTGGAGAAGGTACGGGCGCACTTGCGTGCCGTCTCGCGAGTAGGCCACAGCCAGGCCGAGTCGATGTGGCCATGTCCGACGGCGTGCACCCGGTGCGCGCTGGCATAGGCCGGTGAGCCGAGCACCGCGGCCAGCTGCTGCCGTCCCGCTGTCGCGGTGCCGGCCACATCGTCCGGGTCGAGGACGTCCAGCATGTCCTCGCAGGCACGCAGAATCTCTGCCCGGCGGGGGAGAGAGTCCGGTAGTTCTCGCATCAGCCCGGCCAGGGTCCAGACCTCCTGGTTGAGCTCGGTGACGGCGGGGTCCAGCAACGCCACGTCCATCGCGCGCAGGACATAGAGTGGCTCCGTCCCGGCGGTGGCTTTGTCCCCCATCGGGTTGGGAGAGATCCAGTCAGCATCGAAGCTCGGGTTGGAGCTGGCCTCGACATAGAACTCGATCTCCTCGCCCGGTGCACCGTGCACCGGCACGTAGTCGTTCCGCGGCTCGACCGCCTTCACGATCACACCGTCCGAGGTGTAGACGGTGCCTTCGGCCTGGAACCCGGGCTGGCTGGTGGTGAAGCCGAGATCAACGAGCACTTCGGTCCGGGTACCCGGCTGGTCAGCCCACTGTGCCGGGATGGTGCCGGTGAGATGAAACCAGCTCGTCCCCCAGGGTTTGCCCCAGGCCGTACCGGTGGCACACGGGACGAATTCATTGCTGATGGCCTCGGCGAACGGGACCGGCTCGTCCGGGGCATGCCAGGCCGAGATGGCGAGCGGCGAGCGAGCCCGGTACACGGCCGGTTCGATCCGTTCGGTGACGAAGCGATCAAGCAGTCGATAGAGTTGGCCCGACACGGAAGGCACCTCATGTGGATGTTCATCACCAACCGGTTTCGGCAGTGGCTGTTGCTGGCCGTGGCAGTCCCGCTGGCGCTGTGGATTCTTAGCCTGATCAGGCGGCGCCTCGAGGCACGGTCCGGCTCTACCCGGCTGACGCGCGCCATGGCCCGCGGCGAGAGTCTGGGCCGGCGGGCGCGGCATGACTTGAGCTGACCAGGGACGAGCGGAATACCTCGCGGTCGGGGGATCGCTAGGCTGAGCCACTGTGGTGAACAACCTGAAAGTCCTGGTCGTCGGCCTTGGCGGGCGCGAACATGCGCTGGCGCTGGCCTTGAGCCGGGACTGCGGTGTCGATGCCATCCACAGCGCGCCGGGTAACCCCGGGACGGCCCAGATCGGCACCAACCATCCGTTGGACATATTGGACGGTGCCCAGGTCGCGGCGCTGGCACGGCAGCTCGAGGCCGATCTGGTGGTGGTCGGGCCGGAGGCGCCGCTGGTGGCGGGGGTGGCCGACGCCGTTCGGGATGCCGGCATTGCCTGTTTCGGGCCGTCGAAGCAGGCGGCCCGGTTGGAGGGCAGCAAGGCGTTCGCCAAGGAGGTGATGGCGGCGGCCGGCGTGCCGACGGGGGATTCTCGGTTGTGCCGGACGCCGGAGGAGGTCGAGCTGGCGCTGGCGGCGTTCGGCCCCCCGTATGTGGTCAAGGATGATGGCCTGGCGGCGGGCAAGGGGGTACTGGTCACCGACGAGCGTGCCGCCGCGGCAGCGCACGCCGCAGCCTGTGGCGCAGTGGTGATCGAGGAGTTCCTCGACGGCCCAGAGGTCAGTCTCTTCGCCATCACCGATGGAAAGGTCGTACGGCCCCTGCAACCGGCACAGGACTTCAAGCGGGTCGGTCATGGTGACACGGGGCCTAACACCGGCGGGATGGGCGCCTATACGCCGCTGCCCTGGGCTCCGGCCGGGCTGGTGGACAAGGTAGTGGCCACCGTCATCCAGCCGACTGTCGATGAGATGGCACGCCGGGGCACCCCCTTTACAGGTCTGCTCTATGCCGGGCTGGCGATCACCACCAAGGGCATCAAGGTGATCGAGTTCAACGCCCGGTTCGGTGATCCGGAGACTCAGGTTTTGCTTTCCCTGCTGGAGTCCCCGCTCGGACAAGCCCTTTATGCGGCGGCGACCGGAAACCTGGCGGGGACACCACCGCTGCGGTGGAGGCAGGGCGCTGCCGTAGGAGTTGTCCTTGCCGCACAGGGATATCCGGCCTTCCCGATCACCGGTGGGGTGATCACCGGGTTGGACGAACAGCGGGATGGGCACTGCCGGATCATTCACGCGGGTACGTCCCGCACTACCGCCGGTGAGCTGGTCAGCTCGGGTGGGCGGGTGCTGGCTGCGGTCGGCACCGGCAGGGATTTGTCCGCTGCCCGGCGAGCCACCTATGCCGGGTTGGCGCCGATCGGGCTCGAGGGCTCCTTCTATCGAACCGATATCGCCGAGGCAGCCGCCGAAAGCAAGAAGGCGTGAGATGACCGTACCTAATGTCTTGGCCAACCGTTATGCCTCGTCCGCTATGCGACAACTGTGGTCACCGAGACACAAAATTGTGCTGGAGCGCCAACTCTGGTTGGCCGTGCTGTCGGCGCAGCGTGATCTTGGGGTGAACTTTGGCGAAGACAACGCTGATCGGGTGATCAAGGACTATCAGCGGGTGGTCGAGGTGGTCGACCTGGAGAGCATCGCCGCGCGGGAGCGGGTGACCCGCCACGATGTCAAGGCCCGAATCGAGGAGTTCAACGCGCTGGCCGGCCATGAACATGTGCACAAGGGAATGACCAGCAGGGACCTGACCGAGAACGTCGAGCAGCTGCAGGTGCGGTCGGCCCTGACGATCATCTCCGACCGGATGCTCGCAACCCTGGTGCAGCTGGCCCGGCTGGCGGCCGAGTATGCCGATCAGCCGATGGCCGGCCGCACGCACAATGTGGCCGCCCAGATCACCACCTTGGGCAAGCGGTTCGCCACCGCAGCCAACGAACTGCTGGTGGCACACCAGCGCGTCACCGAACTGATCGGTCGCTATCCGCTGCGCGGCATCAAGGGACCGGTCGGCACCAGTCAGGACATGCTCGACCTGCTCGGTGGCGACGAGGGTCGGCTGGTGGAGCTGGAGCAGCGGATCGCCGGTCACCTTGGGTTTTCCCAGCTGCTAGTCAGCACCGGTCAGATCTATCCCCGGTCACTGGACTATGACGTGCTGACCGCACTGGCTCAGGTGGCGGCGGCGCCGTCTAATGTGGCCACCAGTATCCGGTTGATGGCGGCGCATGAGCTGGTGACCGAGGGATTTAAGCCGGGACAGGTGGGCTCCAGCGCGATGCCGCACAAGATGAACACCCGCTCCTGCGAACGAGTTAATGGGCTGGCGGTGATTGTCCGGGGGTATGTCTCGATGGTCGGCGAGCTGGCCGGCGACCAGTGGAACGAGGGCGATGTCTCCTGCTCGGTGGTCCGCCGGGTTGCCCTGCCGGATGCATTCTTTGCCGTGGACGGCTTGTTCGAGACGTTCCTGACCGTGCTGGCCGACTTCGGCGCCTTCCCGGCCGTGATCGAGGCCGAGCTGGCACGCTATCTACCGTTCCTGACCACCACCAAGGTGCTGATGGCGGCTGTCCGCAAGGG
>JBBSQO010000190.1:0-4992 GCA_038244025.1 Propionibacteriales bacterium | reverse complement strand
TCAGCACTGCTGGGCAAGAACGAGGCATTGTCGTTGGTCGAGACGCTTCCCAGCTTGCCGGCAAACGGCCCGGCGAACGCGCCGACCGCCAACCAAAGCACCACGATGAGCAGGGGGAGCAGCCAAACCCTCCGACCTGCCTGGCCCGTCTTGTTCCTGGCCTGCTCAGAACTCCTGGCCCCAATAGCCGCCCTCATGCCGCATCTTCGTTCGTGCCCGGCTCGAGACGAAAGATGGCCATCCGAGACGAGGCGGCACCGATCTGTGCCCGGTCGGGGTCATCCCCCAGTCCGAACGCGTGACGAGCCCAAGGCATCCGCACAACCGACAGGTACGCTCCGATGCTGTCAACGGCTTCGTCGCCTTTGACCTCAATTGCCTGGCACCAGGCCTGTTCGGTGCCCGCCTGGACCAGGCAGCTCTGGTCGGCCAAGAGGTTCTGGGCCCAGTCCCGAGTTCGGTCGGGGCAAACCAGATAAGAACGGCCGTTATGCTGCAGCACCCCGACCGGGGTCCAGCGGGCTCGCCCAGAACGCCGACCGAGGGTTTGGAGTGCCCGCAAGGCGTAGCCTCCTTCCACCAGCGGTACCGGTGGAGACGAGGTCAGTCGCTTAACCATGGCTGAGTTGAGCGACGCCCGGGATGATAATTGGGTGCTTTCCGCAGGAGAAAGTCTTGAGTTCGAGGACACAGATAGACAGTCTAGCGATATTTGCTAGATTGTCTATCGAATACGGCCTTAGTATGGAGAGGTGAGCTCAATCGACGATGAACCGGGGATGCGTTACCGCATCGGCCAGGAGATTCGGCGGCTGCTGCGGCTGGCGCCTGCCGTGCACGCCGAGCTGGCCGAACGGGTCGGAGTCGGCGTCACGGACCTGCTCGCTCTTGATGACGCCACCTCAGCTCCCAGCGCGCTGGGCGTCGTTGAGCTCGCCGAGCTTTTGAAGATCCGGTCCGCCTCGGCGACGGTGCTTGTCGACAGGCTGGTGGAGAGCGGTCATTTGGAGCGCAGACCGCACTCCAGTGACGGTCGGCGCGTCGGTCTGCACCCCACTGCCGCTGCACACCACGATGTACGAGCAGCGCTCGACCCGCTCATCTGCGACATCACCGACATCACCAGCGGGCTGAGCGCATCCCAAGCCACCGTGGTCCTGCAATTTCTGACCCAGCTCATCGCCGTGCTGGAGAGTTTCGCCGAAACCCGCCCGGATACGGAAGCCCGCCCGGACAAGATCCGTCGATCCCACAAGCCAAGATCCGTCGATCCCACAAGCATGGTGCGACGCCAGGACTTTAGGTAGACAGCTACCGGTGTCCAGCTTTCGGAAGGCAGCCACCGGTGTCAGTGAGGCCCGGCAAAGATCGGTGGCAGGGCAAAAAGCATCACCATCGACCAGGTGAGGTGGGTCAAGATCGGCGCCAGCACTCCCCCGCCAGCCCGCCGTTGCAGCCCGACGACCACTCCCAGTACGGCCGCGGCGAGCACCAGCACCGGGTTGCCGCCGGCCACAGTGGCCGCGGCGTACAGCACGGTAGAGATGAGCACCGGGTGCCGGACACCAATGGCGGCGAACAAGGCTCCACGAAAGAACAGCTCCTCAGCGATTCCGTTCACCACTGTGATCACCACCACCAACGGCAGGTTTCCGTACCGGGCATAGCCGAGAACATCCTCGGTGAGCCCGGCCAACATCGGCACCATCGAGAAGACGAGTCCACCGGCGACAAACACGGCTGCCAGGATCAGACCGACGACGATCGGCGCGATCACCGGCCGACGCGGCCTGCCCTGGAAGGCGATTCGCCCGAGATGGAGCGGACCAGACAATACGCTGCCCAGAGCCCAGACGGCCGCCAGCGCGAAGGTCAACACATAGAAGGCCGGTTCCCCCTGGCGAGTCGAGAAGGACAAGCCGAGCAGGATCGCGCCCACAATGATGGTGATGGCGACTACGATGCGTCGGCGTCGAAACGCCGAATCCGGTTGTTGATGATCGCGCTCCACCTTATCGATCAGTACCGGGCGAACGAGCCCGGTGACCTGACCCAGCCAGTCGTCTGGGCGCCGGGTCATTGTTTGGCCAAAGCGGCTGCCCGATCGGCCAGCGCTTCGCGGACAGCATCGTCATAGCCCAGTGTCGGGCCGGGGACGACCTCCTTGATCGACTCGTCCGCTACCACGACCTCGTTGCTCATTGAGTCAATCAGATTGCGCCCGGTTGCGGCGTTCACGTCGGTCACCAGCGCGAGCCATCTCGAGGACAGGCCGGGAGTCAGCAGCGGCACCACCACCATCGGCAGCCGCCGGTCGTAGCGGATCCGGGCCACCCGTTGCATCATCTCGGAGTAGTTGAGCACGTCCGCGCCACCGATCTCGAAGACCCGGCCCATGGCGTCCGGATGACCAAGCACCCCGACGAGATAGCGCAGCACGTCGCTGAGGGCGATCGGCTGAGTCCTGGTCGCCACCCAATGCGGGCCGACCATCACGGGCAGATGGGCCACCAACTGTCGGGTGATCTCCCACGAGATACCACCATGGCCGATCACAATGGCCGCACGCAGCACAGTAACCGGTACCCCACCGGCGGAAAGCAGCCTCTCGACCTCCCGACGCGACTTCAGGTGCGGCGACAGGTTCTTCCCGTCCTGGCCAAGCCCACCGAGATAAATGATTTGGCGTAGGCCGGCCGCGGCGGCCGCCCCGCTCAAGGCCCGCGCGGCAGCGGCATCCTTGCGCTCGAAGTCGTGATCGTTCAGAGAGTGCACCAAATAATAAGCCGCATCCGTTCCCTGCAGGGCGGTCGTCAGGCTCAGCCGGTCTGCGACATCGCCGTAAACCGGCTGTCCCGCGCCACGGTAAGTCTCGGGATGACGCGTCATGGCTCGAACGTGGTGGCCATCGGCCTCCAGCGCCCGGCACAGGGCCGAGCCGATAAAACCGGAGGCTCCGGTGACGAGTACGTGGGCTGGCACCGATAACCTCCTCAAAGTAGACGACTGCTGCGAGTCTACCGGTCGGACCACTGGCGCCCTCGTTGCCAGTTCGGCTCGGCCCGGCCGGTACGTCAGTCGGATCCAGCAGTCAGCAAGGAGACCTGTGAACACGTTCCTGTTCGCCAGCATCCCCATCGTCGCGCATACGACCAATCCGCTCCCCTTCGCCGCGCGACTTGTCGAGCGAGGTCACCGCGTCCTCTGGTATGCGGGACGGGCGTTCCACGAGCGAATTGCCGCTGTCGGAGCCGAGCCGATTCGCTACGACCAAGCGGTCGACTTCAGCGAGTCACAGCTCACGGACGTCTTTCCAGCGCTCCGGCAACTATCGGGTATGGCCCGCACTCGCGGTATCTTCGCCGATGCTTTCGTCGGGCAGGCAACCCCAAGGGTGCACGATCTGCAGGTCATCCTTGCTCGGCAGCCGGTGGATGTGATGTTGTGTGACGGGCTGATGTATGGAGTCGGCCTGTGCAGCGAGCTGGGAGGTCCGGCCTGGGCGACGTTCGGCGATGGGCCACTGCCGTTCTTCGATGCCCAAACACCGCCGTTCGGGCCTGGGATGCTGCCCAGGTCCAGGGTCCGGGACTGGCTGCGCAATCGGTTCATCGAGTTTGTCGGCCGTCGATTCGTCTTTGCTGAAGCCGAGCATGACTACGGCCAGGTGCGCCGCGACCTCGGACTCCCACCGGCTTCCGGCACCGTACTGGAGGAGGCGGTATCGCCGTTCCTGCACTTACAGGGCTGCACGCCCGGGTTCGAGTACCCACGCCGGGAGCTTCCCGGGCATTGTCACTGGATCGGAGCGCTCGAGCCAGACCCGCTGCCACACTGGCAGCCGCCCGACTGGTGGCCCGAGGTGGTCGACGCCGATCGTGCCGTTGTCCTGGTTAGCCAGGGCACCATGCGCCCCGATCCCACCGAGCTGATCATCCCTACGATCCTTGCCCTGGCCGAAGAGGACGTGCTGGTTGTGGTCGTCACCGGCACCGCCAGTACGGCCGAGCTGGAGGCAGCCCTCGGACGTCCGTTGCCGGACAATATCCGCTGTGCCCGCTTCATCCCCTATCATCTGGTCCTGCCCTGGGTGCGCGCCTTCGTAACCAACGGCGGCTACTCCGGCGTGACCTTGGCGCTGGCTCATGGCGTACCCCTGGTGCAGGCCGGGACAACCGAAGAAAAGGCTGAGATCGGCGCTCGCATCCAGTGGACCGGTGTCGGTGTCAGGCTCGGGACCTCCCGACCGGCGCCCAAAACGGTAGCAAGCGGAGTGAGACGAGTGCTGCACGAACCCTCCTTCGCTGCCGCTGCCGACCTGCTGCGCCGGGAGATGGCCCATCATGACGCTGGCAATGAGGCAGCAACCTTGTTGGAGCGGCTTGCCCGAACTCAGCAGCCAGTTCGTCGGCAGGAGTTTCTCGGACTCGGCATTACCGCATAGTCGGCCGGTCAATATTGGCGGGCGACTGCTCAACCCCCACCCTGTCGGCCACCAGCCGTTCACCGACGTCGGCGCAGGAGGCTTCGGCCCAGATGCGGGCACCCTTCTCGGTGCACTGGATGATCAATCTCCGCCGATCCTGCTGGTCGCGTTGCCGGGTGATGTGCCCGTTGCGTTCGAGTCGCTCCAGCACCCGGCTCATCGTTTGCTCCTCGACCCGGCTGGCGGTGGCCAGTTCACGCTGGGTGAGCGGACCTGCCTGGAGCGCGTGCAGGGCCAGCAACCCCGCATGGGTCAACCCGTGGTCGGCGAGCCAGGCATTCCCATCATGGTCAACCATCCGGGCTGCCGTCGACAGCAGCCGACCCAGCGACCACTGACCGGGCGGATACGGCTGCCCCATGCGATCAGCCTACTGACATGAGAAACGATGCGATACATTACTCAGCATGCTGCCTGGGCGAGTTTGGCGTGATCTTCAGCCTGCTGTTGTGGTTCCAGAACGTGGCCGGCTACACGGCCTTCCAGACCGGGATAGCCTTGCTGCC
>JBBSQO010000189.1:0-5012 GCA_038244025.1 Propionibacteriales bacterium | reverse complement strand
TCAGACGGAGCGTCTCGCGGGCCGCTGCCCGTGTCGACAGGTTCACATCCGGCATCCCGCGGCTCCCGCGTCAGGTCGGGACACCGCTGATGGTTGTCGGGTTGGGTCAATGGTAAGCCGGCAGTTGGTTCATGGGCAGCAGACCTGCCGATCTCGGGGCTGTGGGCGGTGGCGGGTCGGGCCGGTGGGCGCTCCGGTGCGCCCGGATCCGTCGGGCCACCTTCGGTAGCCTGCTCCGCCGTCAGCGTCCGTAGTGCGGCAAGGTCAGCGGTCCACGATAATGTTTCACGTGGAACATTCGGCCAGCCGACCCGCGCGTCAACAACAACGCGGTGCGGCCACCCCAATGTAGGCGCTACCTCTATCGTGGAAACTGGACCTGCATCTATCCCACTCTGGCTCATTCGATACCCCTCGATTCACACAGGTAGGAATACCTAGCCTGCCTACCGTACTAAGGTCCTCAGCCAGTCAACGCGGCGACTCTGACAACGACGGCGGACGAGGAGAGCGGATTCGCTCGCATGGAGAGTACCTCCGCCCGCATCCCGCGCCTTGCCAACTCGCCGGCAACTGATGCCACCTCATCCGGTGCGGCCGATCCCTTGAGCGCCAGAATGACCCCGCTGGGCGCCAGCAACGGGGCACACCACTGGATCAACCGACTCATTGGCGCCAACGCTCTGGAGGCCACGACGTCGTATCGTTGCTGGTGATCCTCGGCCCGGGACCGGACGACCTGGACGCGACTGTCCAGGCCCAGTTCCGCGATGGTGTCAGCCAGAAAGTTCGCCCTGCGGAGGAGAGGCTCAAGTAGGACCATCGAGAGGTCCGAGCGCAGGATCGCCAGCGGGATGCCGGGCAGGCCAGCACCACTGCCAACATCGACTACCCGGGCGCCAATGGGCATCAGGTCTGCCATGGCAGCAGAGTTGAAAATGTGCCGATCCCATAACCGGTCTGCTTCCCGCGGACCAATCACCCCCCAGTCAGTTCCGCGCCCTGCCAATATATCGACATATCGTTGTATTGACTCAAATGTACCTTGGTATAGCTCCCGGGCCGGCTCATCGGTCACCGTGCTGGCTGCACCACGACACGGCGTCTTGGCTCCTCACCCTCGGACTCACTACTCAGCCCGGCGTCCGCGACACAGTCGTGCACAATCTTGCGTTCGAACGGGTTCATCGGCGAGAGGCGTACGGGCTCTCCCGAGGACTTCACCTCTTCGATGGTCTCGGCGGCGAGTCCCTGCAGTTCCTTGCGACGCCGGTCGCGGTGACCGGCGACGTCCAGCATCAGTCTGCTTCGGTTACCGGTCTCCGTCATGACGACCAGCCGGGCGAGCTCCTGCAACGCATCGAGGACCTCACCATGCTCACCGACCAGGATATCCGTCGCGGTCACCACCGAGACGTGCGCTCGGCCATTTTCGGTGTAGGTGTCGATATCGCCATCCAAATCGGCAATGTCGAGCAGCTCCTCCAGGTAGTCCGCCGCACTTTCCCCCTCGGTGTCCAGTGGGTCGCCCTCGTCATCGCCCCCGTCCCCATCGGCGTCGTCCTCATCAACGTCGGCCACCTCAGCCGAGGTATCCGCCGTTGCGGCAGCGGCATCCTCGTTGCCATGGGTCACTGCCGGCTTCTCCGACTCCGGCACGGCGTCGACTGGCTGATCATGGTCGGCTGCCTGACCGTGAGACTGGTCCGCCGCGACCGCGGCGGCGGATTGCTGGGAGGCATCCGGCACCTCCATCTCGGGCGCGCTCGATGCCTCCGGCAGGCTGGACGAGTCCGACAGACTCGAGGGGTCCGACACGCTTGAGGGGTCAGAAACACTCGACGGGTCCGACGGGGAAGCGGGATTTTCGCTCACGACATCTCCTAAAACGATTCTGGGCTCGAGCCAGGTCAACGAGGACCGGTCTCGAGAGCGCTCATTGGCGACGGCCGCTGCTGGTCGCGCCCGTCGGGTCTGTGGTCAGATCCTGTTGCGTTGCGAACGCGTCTGCTTACGAGGTTGCTGGCGCAACGGTTTGTTGCTGGCGGCCGACACAGCAACCTCCTCTGGCTTCGGCTCGACCACCTTGTTACCCCTGATGTCCTTGCCCTTGGCCTTCAGCCGGGCCTCCCACGCGTCATAGGCGGGCGAACCAGGCTGAGGGTTGCGCCGAATCACATAGAACTGCTGGCCGAGGGTCCACACGTTGGAGACGAACCAGTAGATCAGCACGCCAACCGGGAAGTTGATGCCGCCGAACATGAAGAACAGCGGGAAGACGTAGAGCATCATCTTCTGCTGCTGGGCGAATGGGCCAGACATCGCCTCCGGCGGCATGTTCTTACGCATCAGCTGCAGCTGGGTGACAAACATGCTGCCCGTCATGGCCAGGATCAGGACAACGGTGACGATGTGGACATTGGTAATGCCGTGATTGAAGCCGGCCTTCATGAAGGTGTCGGAGATCCGGGCACCGAAGATCTCGGCCCCGTTCAGCGAGCTGAGCAGGTCCGGATGGATCTCCAGCCAGTGCCCCCTTGGTGTCGGCAGCCCAGTGCTCTTGTTAATCCGGGCCGCACCGTCCAGCACCCGGAACAGGGCCAAAAAGATCGGGGATTGCAGCAGCAGTGGCAGACACGACGCCATCGGGTTGGCGTTGTGCTCCTTGTAGAGCTTCATCGTCTCCTGACCGAGCTTCTCCCGGTCGCCGGCATGCTTCTTCTGCAGCTCTCGTACCTTGGGCTGCAGCAACTGCATGGCCCGAGAGGACTGGATCTGCTTGACGAACAGTGGAATCAGCAAGACCCGGATCAGTACCGTCAACGAGACGATAGACAGCGTCCAGTTCCAGCCGGAGTCGGCCGGGAGGATGTGGGACCAGAGCGAGTGGAAGACGACCAGCAGACCCGACACGACCCAGTACAGCGGCGTCATGATGGCGCTGCCGATGCCCACGATGCCATCCCAGAGTCCCATCGGGACCAGCAGCGGGAAGAGCGTTTCCATCAGTTCACACCTCGTACTCGCGCCCCAAGAAGGGGCTTTCGGGTAAGTCGCTTCTGCTGGCCTGGCCGCTTGGCCCCGGTGCTGAGTAGCCCTGCGGCCTCGGTCTTAGCGGGGGAATGGGTCGCGCACTCGGCGGCCCACTCCTTGGCTGCTGCGGTTCCGGGAACCGGGTCGTACCCGCCGCTGGCCCAAGGATGGCAGCGAAGCAGCCGTCGACCGGCGTACCAGACACCCTTGGTCGCACCGTGCTGCTCGACCGCTCCCAAGGCATAGGCTGAACAGCTGGGGTAGTAGCGGCACACATTGCCATACAGCGGGCTGATCACCAGCCGGTAGACCTTCAGCAGGCCAATGAGGACATAGGTCACGGTGTCGTGCCCCTCGTCTGCAGCCCCTGAGCATCGAGGCCCCTAGCATGACCGACCTTTGACCCAAGGCGCCGCACACTTTGCTGCCAGGCACCTGCCAGGTCAGTGCTCAGTCCGGCGGACGCGGTTGCCGCCGCCGGCAAGGCACGGACGACAAAACCGCACCCGACCGGTGCCGCCGTCAGCTGTTCGGCGACCAGATGGCGAAGCCGGCGTTTGACCCGGTTGCGGGTAACCGCGTTGCCGACGGCCTTGGACACAATGAAACCCACCCGGGTTTCCGAGTCAGCAGCCGATATCGCGTGCACAACGAGAGTGGACCGTCCTGCCCGCACGCCATGGCGAACTGTTTGCTGGAACTCGCCAGCACGGCGCATCCTGGACTGCTGCGGCAACACTGCGACCCCCTGTGATGGTCGCAGGTCAGGCAGACAGCTCGACGCGACCCTTGCGCCGACGTGCGGCGAGGATGGCCCGGCCGGCCCGGGTGCGCATCCGGGTCCGGAAGCCATGGGTGCGGCTGCGGCGCCGGTTGCTCGGCTGAAAAGTACGCTTGCTCACGGGATAGCTCCCACATCTCGATCGTCGATGGACATACATACCTACGCCCAGATCAGGGCGCGAGGCGGCGGGTCGCTGAACCAGCGACCTTCCTACGGTACGTTGCACTGCCCAGCCGGTCAAACTGGCAGCGCCGCCGCTGACCCGAAAGAAGTTGCACCGCAGCAGCCGCAGCCGGTTCGGCGCGGCATGATGGAGAGGTGCGCGCCGACCCCACCATCCTCCACATGGACCTGGACGCATTCTTTGCCGCCGTCGAGCAACGAGACAAGCCATCACTCCGCGGTAAACCGGTTATCGTCGGCGGAGTCGGTGGCCGGGGTGTGGTTGCCACGGCCTCCTACGAGGCACGCATCTTTGGTGTCCGGTCAGCCATGTCCACAGCCGAAGCTCGGGCTCGCTGTCCGCATGCCGCCTTTCTGAGCGGCCGGTTCGATGCCTACCGCAGCGCCAGCGCGCAGGTGATGGCGCTGTTCCGCGAATTGTCCCCGCTGGTGGAGCCCCTGTCGCTGGACGAGGCCTACGTCGATCTCGCAGCGGGCCGGCTGGCCGACGCCAGCATCGAGACGGTGACCGAGGTTGGCCGGGCATTGAAGGCCGCCGTGCATGAGGTGACCGGCGGGCTCCATGGATCGGTCGGCATTGGCACCTCCAAGCTGATCGCCAAGATCGCCAGCGACCTGGACAAGCCCGATGGGTTGGTGGTGGTCCCAGCAGGCGCCGAGCGCGAGCTGATCCGGCCACTGAAGGTGCATGTCATCCCCGGCCTCGGCCCGGCCACTGCCAGCCGCCTTAGGCCGCTCGGGGTCGAGACGGTTGCCGACCTGGAGCAGCTCACCGAGGAGGAACTCATCCAGCTGACCGGCCAAGCCCAGGGCAAGGCGCTTTATCGAATGGCCCGAGCCCTTGATGTCCGGCCGGTCCAGTCGGACCGCGAGACCAAGTCCATCAGTGTCGAGGGCACCTACGAGGTGGACCTGGTGGACCGGCACCTCCTTGTGGGCCTGGTGGACCACCAGGCCCACAAGGTGACGAAGCGTCTCCGCGCCGCGCATCTGTCCGGCCGCACGATCACTC
>JBBSQO010000188.1:0-5027 GCA_038244025.1 Propionibacteriales bacterium | reverse complement strand
GATCAACGAGGTCACCATATCCCGGGGGCCGACAGTCTTTAGGGAGCCAACAGGGGATCCACGATTGATTCCGGGCCAGCAGCGAGATGACCACTGATGCGCCATCTGTTGTCGGCCGCCGACCTGACCAGGTCCGAGATCTGCTCGCTGCTCGACCTGGCCGAGGAGATGTCGGCAGTCCAGCATCGCCCGGTGAAGAAGCTGCCGGCGCTGCGCGGCCGGACCATCGTCAACTTGTTCTTCGAGGACTCCACCCGGACCAGGTCATCCTTCGAGCTGGCCGGCAAGTGGCTGTCCGCCGATGTGATCAACATCAGCGGCAAGGGCTCCTCGGTCTCCAAGGGTGAGTCACTGCGGGACACGGTGCTCACCGTCGCTGCCATGGGCGTCGATGCACTGGTGATTCGGCACCAGGCCTCCGGCGCACCGCTGCAGGCCTCCCGGTGGACCGATGCGCAGGTGATCAACGCCGGGGACGGCACTCACGAGCACCCGACCCAAGCGCTGCTGGACGCGTTTACCCTGCGACGGCACTTCCGCAGTCTCGACACCAGCGACCAGAGCGACCACCTTCAGGATGTCCCGGATGACTGGGCGGGCCGGACCATCGCCATTGTGGGTGACCTGACCCATTCCCGGGTGGTACGCAGCAATGTCCTGCTGCTGCAGACCCTGGGGGCCCGGGTGCTGCTGGTGGCGCCGCCCACCTTGCTGCCCGCCGGGGTGGACAGCTGGCCAGCCGAGGTGAGCACCGACCTGGACGCGGTGATCGGTGCCGTCGATGCCGTGATGATGTTGCGGGTGCAGCGGGAGCGGATGTCGGGTGGCTACTTTCCCACCGCGCGCGAGTACACCATCGGCTATGGCCTGACCCGCGACCGGCTGGCAAAGCTGGCCCCCGATGCCGCGATCTGCCATCCAGGCCCAATGAACCGTGGACTCGAGATTTCCGCCGACGCCGCCGACGGAGCGTCATCGCTGATCCTGGACCAGGTCGCGGCTGGGGTGGCGGTCCGGATGAGCGTCCTTTACCACCTGCTCGGCGGGGCAGCGGAGACGACCGGGCTGACGAGATGACCGATTTGTTGATCACCGGTGCCCGGCAGGCCGACGGGACCTCGGGCGACCTGCTGATCTCCGACGGCCGGCTGGTCGAACCGGACCAGGCAGGCGCTAACACCGAGCGGATCGACGCCGACGGGCTGCTGGTGCTGCCCGGACTGGTGGACCTGCACACCCATCTGCGCGAGCCCGGCCGCGAGGATGCCGAGACGGTCGAGACCGGGTCCCGGGCTGCGGCCCGGGGTGGCTTTACCGCGGTCCTGGCGATGGCCAACACCACGCCGGTCACCGACACCGGCGAGGCCGCCGAGCATGTCGCCGCGCTCGGTGCTGCCGCGGGGCTCGCCCAGGTAGTGCCGGTCGGGGCTGTCACCAAGGGCCTGGCTGGCGAGGAGCTGGCCGAGCTCGGACTGATGGCCCGCTCCTCGGCGGCTGTCCGGGTGTTTTCCGACGACGGCAGCTGCGTCAACGATGCGCGGCTGATGCGGCGGGCACTGGAATATGTTCGTGCCTTCGATGGCGTGATCGCCCAGCATTCCCAGGACCCGCGGCTGGCCGGTCCGGACGCCTGCTGCCATGAGGGTGACATCTCCGGCCGGTTGGGACTGAGCGGCTGGCCGGCGGTTGCCGAGTCCACCATCGTGGCCCGCGACGTCCAGCTGGCCGAGCTGACCCGGTCGCGGCTGCATGTCTGCCACGTGTCGACGGCCGAGTCGGTCGAGGTGATCCGATGGGCGAAGGCCCGCGGCATCGGTGTCACTGCCGAGGTGGCCCCGCACCATCTGCTGCTGACCACCGACGCGGTGTCCGGCTATGACCCGACCTTCAAAGTGAACCCGCCGCTGCGACCGGCCGATCAGGTCGAGGAGCTTCGCGCCGCGCTGGCCGACGGCACCATCGATGCGGTCGCCACCGACCATGCCCCCCATGCCCGCCAGGACAAGGAACATGCCTTCGCCGACGCCGCCTTCGGCATGCTCGGTCTGGAGACCGCCCTTGCGGTGGTGATAGAGACCATGATCAACACTGATCGGATGAGCTGGCTGCAGGTGGCCAGGGCCGTGTCCGTACGGCCAGCACAGATCGCCAGGCTGGCCGGGCAGGGGCGTCCGCTGCGGATTGGCGAGCCGGCCAACCTCTGTCTGGTGGATCCACAGGCACGTACCGTCGTCGACCGGGACGCCTCGCCTTCGCTGTCCCGCAACAATCCCTGGCACGGACGAGAGCTCCCCGATCCGGTGGTCGCCACCATCTGGGCCGGGTCTGTCACCTATCGGCCCTGAACGAAACCATCCGGGCTGAACCCGTCCATCCGGCCTGAACCAATCCATCCGGACCAATCCATCCGGCTGGCCGAAACTTCTCGATCGGCCGAAACATCCCGGTCGGCATCAGGCCCGTGCACCGCACCGGCTAAGGTAGTTCTGTATAGGTTTGCTATCTAGTCCGGGGAACCTTCTCGATGCCATCGACTCCAGCCGTTACCGACCGCGCTCAGCTTCGACAACAGCGCGCCGCGAACGCGACCGCCAGCCCGCACTACAAGTGGATTGCGCTCTCCAACACCACCCTCGGGGTACTGATAGCCACCATCAACTCCTCCATCCTGCTGATTGCCCTGCCGGACATCTTCCGGGGCATCCAGATCGACCCACTGGCGCCGGGCAACACCAGCCTGCTGCTGTGGCTGATCATGGGCTATATGGTCGTCACCGCCGTACTGGTGGTGAGCTTTGGCCGGCTTGGCGACATCTACGGCCGGGTCAAGATGTACAACGCCGGCTTCGCGGTCTTCAGCCTCTTCTCGATCCTGCTCACGGTGACCTGGCTGAACGGGACCGCCGGTGTCCTCTGGTTGATCGTGATGCGCATCCTGCAGGGGGTTGGCGGCGCTATGCTGATGGCCAACTCGAATGCCATCATCACCGATGCGTTCCCGGTCAACCAGCGCGGACTGGCCTTGGGGCTCAACCAGGTCTCCGGTATCGCCGGCTCGTTCCTCGGTCTGATCATCGGTGGTCTGCTCGGCCCGATCGACTGGCGACTCGTCTTCCTCGTCTCCGTCCCGTTCAGCATCTTCGGTACGGTCTGGGCCTACCTGAAGCTGCACGACACCGGTGTGCGGCGACCAGCGAAACTCGACTGGTGGGGCAACATCACCTTCGCCGTCGGGCTGATCGCGGTGCTGGTCGGCATCACCTACGGGATCCAGCCGTACGGTCACCACACCATGGGCTGGACCAGCCCCTGGGTGCTGGGAGCCATGATCGGCGGTGTGGTCGTGCTGGGTGTCTTCTGTGTCATCGAGATGAAGGTCGCCGCGGAGCCGATGTTCCATCTGGACCTCTTCCGGATCCGGGCCTTCACCGCTGGCAACCTGGCTAGCCTGCTGTCCGGGCTGGGACGTGGCGGCCTGATGTTCATCCTGATCATCTGGCTGCAGGGCATCTGGCTGCCCCGGCATGGCTACAGCTTCGCCTCCACCCCGCTGTGGGCAGGCATCTACATGCTGCCGATGACGGTGGGTTTCCTGATTGCCGGACCGGTGTCGGGCTGGCTGTCCGACCGGTTCGGCGCCCGCGCCTTTGCCACCGGTGGGATGGTTGTTGCCGCGCTCAGCTTTGTCTGGCTGATGCTGATACCGGTCAACTTCGGTTATCTGGAGTTCGCCGCCGCGCTACTAGTGAATGGGCTCGGGATGGGGTTGTTCGCCTCCCCCAACCGGGCCGGCATCATGAACAGCCTGCCGGCTCACCAGCGCGGCGTCGGCGCCGGGATGAGCACCACCTTCCAGAACGCGGCCATGGTGTTGTCGATCGGCATCTTCTTCTCACTGATGATCACCGGGTTGTCGCACTCCCTGCCGGCCACCCTAAGCAGCGGGCTGACCGCCCACGGCGTGCCCGCGGTAGCCGCCAACCGGGTGGCCGCGCTGCCACCGGTGTCGGTGTTGTTCGCCTCCCTGCTCGGCTACAACCCGATCGAGACCCTGCTCGGACCCGACATCCTGCATCAGCTACCGGCCCACAGCGCCGCCGCCCTGACCAGCCGTGACTTCTTCCCCTCGGTGATCTCCGGTCCATTCGCCGACGGGCTGACGGTGGCCTTCGGCTTTGCCATCGCCGCCTGCCTGATCGCAGCCGTCGCCTCGATGCTCCGCGGTGGCAAGTACGTCTACACCGATCCGGAACACGGTCATTAGGCTGACCTCATGCCTTCCTGGTTTCCGCACAATCTTGCCGACGCCGTGCTCTTCGTACCCCTGCGCATCGTCTTCCTGATGATCGTCGCCGCCGTGCTCCGCTTTGTCCTGCACCGGCTGATCAACCGGATGGTCCGCAGGTCCATCGAGCATCAGATCAGTCCGCGGTTCCGAGCCACCAAGGCTCTCGCCGAGGCCACCACCATCACCGGCGAACGGCGGTCCCAGCGGCTTGGGGCGCTCGGATCTTTGGCCCGGAGCGTCACCACCGTCATCATCGTCGTCGTCACCGTGATCATGGTCCTGGCCGAGATGGGCTTTAACATTGCCACCATCCTGGCCGGTACCTCGATTGCCGGCATCGCGATCGCCTTCGGGGTTCAAAACATCATCAAGGACCTGTTGTCAGGTGTGTTCATGCTGATCGAGGACCAGCTGGGCGTGGGCGACTTCGTCGACATGGACAAGGCGTCGGGCACCGTCGAGGAAGTCGGGCTGCGGGTCACCCAGCTGCGCGACGACGATGGCACCGTCTGGTACGTCCGCAACGGCGAGGTGCTTCGGATCGGCAACTACAGCCAGGGCGGCAACGGCCGTCCCGCACCGGAACCAGTCGAGGCAGAGTAGTTCAGCCGGGCTAGTTCGGGCTGGGTAGTTCAGGCAGGGCAGTTGTCCCGGCCAGCTCAGCTCAGCCGCGTTCAGCTGCAGCGGCCAGCATCCGGGCGAGCCGCACCCCGTCGGGGGCACGATATTCCGGCACGTC
>JBBSQO010000187.1:0-5033 GCA_038244025.1 Propionibacteriales bacterium | reverse complement strand
CGTGGTCGGTGGTGCCCAGCTGCCGTCCACCGCGATCCCGCTGTTCACCGCAATCCCGCCGGGCGGGCTCCAGTGCGCCGATCCCCAGGCCGAGTCGTTCGCGGTCGTGCTGCTGCCCGCCACCGCGAACGGGAGCTGCGGATCGCGGTGCTCAGCCTCGTCCGGTGCCAGCGCTGCCAGCGGTTTGGCCGGGTTGGTGGGCCCGGCGAACTGTGGGCGCACTAGCGGTGCGCCGGCCGAGAAGTCAAGCAACGGCGGTGCGTCGTCGAGCGGTGGAACATCGGGGACGTCGAAGTCGTCCGGGCGCTGGAGAGGCGCATACTCCGGTCCATCTTCCCAGGTAGCCATCTCTGAAGCCTACTGCCCGCGGCCCTTCGAGATTGCCGCGGTGAACCTGGTCGGCGAGCGGCTGCTGACGTGGCGGTCAGCATCGCCAACTCAGGTCCGGCTACGATCACTTGCTGTTCAGTACAGCACCGTTTGAAGATCGCGGACAGACCGCCCGTACTCGTAAGGAAGAGGTCCGATGGAGGTCATTGTTGCCGACACGGCCGACTTGGTCGGTACGTTGGCCGCGGCCAAGGTCGCCTCGGTTCTCGGCCGCCGGTCCGAAGCAGTGGTCGGGTTGGCCACTGGCTCGTCACCGCTGTCCATCTATGCCGAGTTGGCCAGGCGGGTCCAGACGGAGGGCCTGGACCTTAGCCGCACTCGCGGGTTCGCGCTGGACGAGTATGTCGGGCTGCCTGTTGATCATCCGCAGAGCTACGCCGAGGTCATCCGCCGCGAGGTCGTCGAACCGCTTCGGATGACGCCAGACCTGGTGGCCGTACCGGACGGTCGGGCCAGCGATATCGAAGCAGCATGTGAACGCTATGAGGCGCAGATGGCCGAAGCGGGCGGAGTCGACATCCAGATCCTGGGCATTGGCGCGAATGGCCATATCGGCTTCAACGAGCCGACCTCGTCGTTTGCCTCCCGCACCCGGATCAAGACGCTGGCCCCCCGCACCCGTCGTGACAACGAACGGTTCTTCAGCTCCCTTGATGAGGTCCCGACCCACTGTCTGACCCAGGGTCTGGGGACGATCATGGACGCCCGGGAGCTCGTCCTGGTGGCCAAGGGCGAACGCAAAGCCGAGGCGGTTGTCCAGACCGTCGAAGGCCCGGTGGGGAGCATGTGGCCAGCCTCCATCCTGCAGTTCCATCGCCATGCCACGGTGATTGTGGACCCGGCTGCAGCCAGCCGGCTGCGGCTGGGCGACTATTACCGGCACACCTACCAGAACAAGCCCGGATGGCAGCTCTTCAGCTGAGCGCCGCGGCGACCTGACGGTTGGATCGGGGTGCGGAAACGATGTGCAGCGGCGCCCGTCCGTAGCGACGGCTGGCACTGAGCCGCAGACCTGACGTCCGGGCCATCCCGAGTCCCGCGATGATCGATACGCCGGCGATCAGGGCACCGCAGAGGAACAAGCTGGGGCGGGTCCCGGCGTGGTCGATCAGCCAACCGATCACCGGGCTGCCAATTGCCTGGCCACCGAGGAAAACGAGCAGGTAGACACTCATCACCCGCCCCCGTACGGCCTCGGGTGCCGTCGTCTGGACCAGGGAGTTGGCGCTGGTGGTGAAGCTCAGCGTGGTGAAACCAATGCCGAGCAGAATGATGCTGAACAGCCAGATGCTGGGTGCCAGCGAGGCTAGCGCAAAGGCTACCCCCAGCAGGCTCAGCGCGGTGACCAGTTGCCGCAGTCTCAGATGCTGCTTGCGCCGGGCGGAGGCAATGGCACCGAGCAGCGCACCGATGGCACTGAGAGAGTTGAACATGCTGTAGCCACCGACGCCGGTGCGGAACTCGGTGTTGGCAAAAGCGGACAAGATCACCGGCATGTTCAGACCGAACAGCCCGATGGCGCCCACCAGCACGATGGTCCAGGCGACCTCGGAGGTACGGCGGATATAAGCCAGACCCTCCCGGAGCTGGCCCTTCGCCTTTGGTACGCCTGGTGGCTTGCTGCCAGGCGTCTTGATGATGGCGAGAGTCAGCACCACCGTGCCGCAGGCAGCGGCATTGATCAAGAATGACCACCCCTGGCCGACCGCGATGATCAACACCCCGGACAGTGCCGGGCCGAGCAGGGCACCCAGCTGGAACACCGAGGAGTTCAGGCTGACGGCGTTGTTGATGTGCTGCTTGCCGACCAGCTCGGACACGAAGACCTGGCGGGTCGGATTGTCTACCACGGTGATGAAGCCAAGGAGGCAGGCGATCAAGTACACCTGCCACGCCTGGACAGCCCCGGTAAGAGCCAGCACACCAAGAGCCAAGGCCATCAGCGTCGCCGCCGTCTGGGTCACCATCAAAATCAACCGCTTCGGGTAGCGGTCGGCGATCACGCCGCCGAAGAGCCCGAAGAACAACACCGGTGCGAACTGCAACGCCACCGTGATGCCGACTGCGGTGACACTGCCGGTGAGCTGGAGGATCAGCCAGTCCTGGGCAATACGTTGCATCCACAAGCCGGTGGTGGCAACGACCTGGGAGCTCAGATAGAGGCGATAGTTGGCCACCTCCAGAGCGGCCAGGCTGCGCGGCCAGCGACGGCAGTGGGGACGGGCAAGGACAGACGCAGAGGACTCTGCGGGTACCGCGGACACGATGGACTCACCAAATTCAGGCATCGAAGAGAAAGGCAGAAAGGGCTGCAGCGGTGGAGCCAGAAGAAAGACTAGGCGACAGGCATCTATTGATGCATTTTATTTGGGCTATATGTTGTATTGCGAAGGCTTATAAGTAGCGAGATGAGGGGCGGTGCTGTCCGATGGCAAGTGACACAAACTTCGATCCGGTCCTGCTGCGCACGTTCTTGGCCGTGTCCCATGGACTCTCCTTCACCCGGGCTGCCGAGCACCTGGGGCTCAGCCAGCCAACGGTCTCCCAGCACGTTCGGCGACTCGAGGAGTCGGCCGGCCGGTCCTTGATCACTCGCGATACCCGCTCGGTCGCGCTGACCGACAATGGCGAGGCGATGGCCGGCTTTGCCCGCGCCATCTTGGCGGCCAATGACGAGGCGGTCTCCTATTTCACTGGCTCAGCCATGAGCGGACGACTGCGGTTCGGCGCCGCGGATGAGCTGGCATTGAGCGAGCTGCCGAACATCCTCCGGGAGTTTCGCCAGCTGTACCCGCGGATCAACCTTGAGCTCACCGTCACCCAGAGCGGCATCCTCTACCGTCGGCTGCAGGCTAACCACCTGGACCTGGTGTTCATCAACCAGGCCGCTGACTCTGATCGCGGCCGGCTGGTCCGTCGTGACCGGCTGGCCTGGGTGGGGCTGGAGCGCACCGAGGTCAGCGAGTCCCAGCCAGTGCCGTTGATCACCTATCACGCCCCCAGCTGGGGACGCTCGATGGCGATCTCGGCGCTGTCCGAGGCCGGTCGGACCTGGCGGATCACCTGCAACACCAGGGAGATCAATGGGGTGCTGGCGGCGACCAGGGCGGGCTTGGGCATCTGTGTCCTGGCGCAGAGTAGGGTACCGGGCGACCTGCGCAACCTGAGTGGCCGGTTCGACCTGCCGACCTTGCCGGATGTGGAGATGGCATTGGTACCGAACCCTCGGTCGGCAAAGGAGCCGGTGGAGGCCCTGAGCAAGGCGATTCTGAACCTGCCCCTGAAGCCCCTGCGGCCATAACGCCGTGGCCTGGCCTGGGTGGCTCTTTGCAGGCCCTGGTCGGCTTTGCAGACTCTCGAGCGTCTGCAACGTACGATGATGGTCTGCAAAGTGGTGTGTCATCGAGACGGCCCGTGCAGGCGCGGTACCCAGCAGACCAAGTGACACCCATCAGATAAGCGACGATCCGGCCTGCCGGCTCGACCAACCAAGTGAGGTTCCAGTGCCCATAGGCAAGGTGAGGTTCTATGACTCCGAGAAGGGGTTTGGGTTCCTGACAAAGGACGAGGGAGGCGACGTCTACGTACGCTCGACCGCCCTGCCGCCTGGCGTGGACTCGCTCAAGCCCGGCCAGAAAGTCGAGTTCGGTGTGGTCGAGGGTCGCAAGGGTGAGCAGGCCTTGTCCTTGCGGCTGATCGAGGCTCCGCCCTCCCTGTCCAAGGCACAGCGGAAGTCGCCGGATCAGATGGCCATCATTGTCGAGGACCTGATCAAGATGCTGGACGGCATCGGCAACGGGTATCGCCGTGGCCGGCACCCTGACGGACGGGTCGGTGTCAAGGTCGCCACCGTGCTGCGGGCTGTCGCCGACGAGCTGGAACTTTGAGTTCAGGCACTGACCTGATGCTTGCGCCAGCCAACCAGCGTCCAGCCGAGGATTGCGGCCAGCAGCCCGGCAACCACGCCAAAGCCGAGCTGCGGAATCAGTGGCAGCACGATGCCGAGCGCGCCGCCGATGACCCAGGAGACCTGGAACACCGTTTCGGACCTGGCGAAACCGAGGTCCGGACGCCCTCGGGCACCTCGGCCTGTACGAGTGCGTCGTAGGAAAGCTTGGCCAGCTGGGAACTCAGCCCCGCGCAGAGGCCCAGAGGGATCACCGTCGCGATGCCGTACAGGAGTGCGGTGCTCGTTGCCATGGCGAGATCAACACAGAGCACCACGAGCGCGATGATCTGTGGCCTGAAGTTCTTGAGTAGGTTGCCGAGCACCGTGCCGAAGCTGTTGCCGATGCCTGCGGCGACGACGACGATGCCCAGGACCTGAGGCACCAACCTTGCGGGCGCCACCACCCACCAGACCGCCGACCACGCTGGGCCGTGTCTCAACTTCACGACCTCATCCTGCCTGCTGCCGGGATTGCCTTTCGCCTCCAGGTGCCCTGGGCTGCCACAATAGAGCCATGGCCACTTCCGAACGCAGCCCCGAGCGCAGTCATTCCGAGCGCAGCAGTGTTGAGGGCGCCAGTTCTGAACGCAGCAGGCCAGCCAAGCCGGACGCCATCTGCGTCGCGGCTGTCGACCAGGCGCGGGAGGCGGCACTGCAGACGGCTGGACTGATGGGGGTCGGCGAGCACCTCGGG
>JBBSQO010000186.1:0-5050 GCA_038244025.1 Propionibacteriales bacterium | reverse complement strand
TGGCGGCGGGGCAACAGCGTCCCTGAGTTGGCGGCGCGGGAAGGCCGCAGCACCCGCAGGCGTTGACAGACTCGGTGCGCCGACCTGGCACACTGGTCCCCTTCGAGCACCGGTTCACGTCCCCGCCCGCCCGCGCGCGGCGACGACCCGGCGGCTCCCCCGACCGAGAGGCTCCGCCATGAAGGCCGACATCCACCCGAGCTACATCGACACCACCGTCAAGTGCACCTGAGGGAACACGTTCACGACCCGCAGCACCAACGGCAGCGGAAGCATCAACGCCGACGTCTGCTCGCAGTGCCACCCCTTCTACACCGGCAAGCAGAAGATCCTGGACACCGGTGGTCGGGTGGCCCGGTTCGAGAAGCGGTACGGCCAGCAGAAAACCAAGTAGCTCAGCTCACGCGCCGGGTGGCAGGGGAAGATCCCTCTGCCACCCGGCGCTTGCCATCTGCCGACCCGTCACAATAGTGCCCGCGACACGCCGTGCCACAGGGCCTTTGTGACGGGTCAACCATCCGTCCGGCAGCGAGGAGAACCAATGTTTGAGGCCGCTGACCATCTGCGAACCGAGTTCGCCGAGCTGGAGGCGGCCTTGTCCGACGCCAGCGTGCATGCCGACATGGCCAAGGCGCGCAAGGTCGGCCGGCGTTATGCCGAGCTGACTCCGATCGTCAAGGCGTTGGATGAGTACGACCGGATCTCCGGCGACCTCGTCGCCGCTACCGAGCTGGCCGACGAGGATGAGACCTTCGCCGCTGAAGCAACATCGCTGACCGAGCGGCAGGCCTCAGTGGTCGAGCGACTGACCCGGCTGCTGGCCCCGCGGGACCCGAACGACTCCAGCGACGCGCTGATCGAGATCAAGTCCGGTGAGGGTGGTGAGGAGTCCGCGCTGTTTGCCGGGGATCTACTCAAGATGTACTCCCGCTATGCTGAGTCCCGCGGCTGGAAGGTCGAGATTCTGGACGCCCAGGAGACTGATCTTGGTGGTTACAAGTCGGTCACTGCCGCGGTGAAGGCGCCGTCGCTGGGCGAGCCGGACCAGATGCCGTACGGAGTCCTGAAGTTCGAGGGCGGGGTGCACCGGGTACAGCGAGTGCCGGTGACCGAGTCCCAGGGTCGGGTCCATACCTCGGCGGCCGGCGTGTTGGTGATGCCTGAGGTGGAGGAGACCGAGGTCGAGGTCGATGACAACGACCTCAGGATCGACGTCTACCGGTCGTCCGGTCCCGGCGGCCAGGGCGTCAACACCACCGACTCTGCGGTCCGCATCACTCATCTGCCGACCGGCATCGTCGTCAGCTGCCAGAACGAGCGGTCGCAGCTGCAGAACCGTGAGCAGGCGATGCGGATGCTCCGGGCTCGGCTGATCGCGGCCGCCGAAGTGGAGGCAGCTAGCGCGGCGTCGGCGGCCCGCAAGAGCCAGGTCCGTACGGTCGATCGCTCGGAGCGGATCCGTACCTACAACTACGCCGAGAACCGGATCGCCGACCACCGGATCGGCTTCAAGGCCTACAACCTCGATCACGTCCTGAACGGCGACCTGGCCGCGGTGATCGCCGCGCTGCAGGAGGCGGATACGGCCGAACGGCTCCAGCACGTCGGTGACTGACAATTCCCGGCCCCCTCCGAGCAGGATGTGCTTCCCCAGCTGCCCAGCACGGCCAGCATCTCCGAAGGGTCGCTGATGGCTTTCGACACGAGCACCTCGTTGTCGACGAACCGCCTTGCTACTGGGACCAATGACAAGGACAACAAGGGGCTGCAGATCTAAGCGCGAGCTAAGGCGGGCAGTATCCTTTGAGCGTGGATCACTGCACCTGTCCAACCGCCGACCCCTCACACAGGTGCCCCAAAGATTGGCACCCTTGTGTCGGGTCGGCAGAGTTCAGGGTGCCGGTTGTCCTTCGCAAAACGCAGGAGTGGCTGGCGGAGGCAGGCGTGCCGAGCCCGGCGCAGGATGCCCGCCAGCTGCTCGCCTTCACCCTCGGGATTGAGCCGAACCGCCTGCTGGTCACCGATGCCATCTCGGAAGGCGATTATCGGGAGTTTGCCGAGCTGATCGTACGGCGGGCTGCCCGAGAGCCGCTGCAGCACCTGACCGGGCGGGCCTGGTTTCGCCGCGTCGAGCTCGAGGTGGGTCCAGGCGTGTTCGTACCGCGGCCGGAGACCGAGGTGATGACCGGCTGGGCCATCGAGCAGCTCCGTTCCGCCGCCGACCGGGGAGCGGCGCCGGTGGTGGTCGAGCTCTGCACCGGGTCAGGTGCGATCGCCAAGGCCATTGCCGACGAGGTGCCGGGTTGTGTGATCCACGCGGTGGAGATGTCCGAGGAGGCTTTCGGGTACGCGAGCCGGAACCTGGCCCGAACTGGGGTGCGGCTGGCGCAGGGCGACATGGCGGATGCCTTCGGTGAGCTGGACGGCTCCGTCGACCTGGTGATCGCCAACCCGCCGTACATCCCGTTGGACGCGTACGAGTCGGTGGTAGCGGAAGCTCGTGAACATGATCCGACAGTGGCCCTATTCTCCGGCGAGGATGGCCTGGTCGCCATCCGGGTGGTTGCCGGCGTCGGCAGCCGACTGCTAAAGCGTGGCGGCATTATCTGCGCCGAACACGCCGAGGCACAGCACCGCTCGGCACCGCAGGTCTTCGTAGATCAAGGCAGCTACGCTGAGGTGCGCGACCATCGTGACCTGACGGGTCGCCCCCGGTTTGTCACCGCAAATCGTCGTTGACGGGTGCCATGGAGCCTCCTGCCCGCGACGAACCCGCATTTTCTCCTGACAGAGCCAGGTTTTTGGCCCGCCGGAGCTCGTCTGAGCGACTGGCAGGAGAAAATGCGGGCCCCTGTCTGGGAGGTTTGCGGCCTGGAGGTTTGCTTGTCTGGCAGGATTGACCGAGTGGGCGACATGGCGGAAACCGAGGGCGAGTTTGAGGGCGATGCGATCCCAGCCTCCTCATCGGCTGAATCGGCCGCACCGTCCCAGCCGACCTATCGGGTTCTCGGCTACCAGCCGGACTCCGGTAGCGACGCGATGACGGCGGCGGCGGAAGCGGCCGGCAAGGCGATCGAAGCCGGTGAGCTGGTGGTGCTCCCTACCGATACGGTCTACGGAGTCGGCGCCGACGCCTTCAGCTCCGACGCCGTACAGCGCCTCCTGGACGCCAAGGGCCGTGGCCGGGACATGCCGCCGCCGGTACTGATCGCCGATACCGCATTGATCAAGGCGCTCGCCGTCGAGGTGCCCGAGCAGGCCAAGTCCCTGGTGGCCGCCCACTGGCCGGGTCCGCTGACCGTGATTTGTCACGCCCAGTCCAGCTTGCGGATGGATCTCGGGGATACCGAGGGAACGATTGCCCTTCGCGTCCCGGACCACGCGGTGGCGCGGGAGTTGTTACGCCGGACCGGACCGATGGCCGTCAGCAGTGCGAACCTTACCGGGCAGCCCGCGGCCCTGACCGCCGACGAGGCGATCGAACAACTGGGTGACTCGGTGACGGTCTATCTCGACGGCGGACCGACGGCAGGCAATATTCCTTCCACCATCGTCGACTTCACCCAGTCCGACAGCGGCACCATCCTGCGGGTTGGTGCGCTGAGCCTGGAAACTCTGCGCAAGACCGTCCCCGACCTGGTGGGCCCTGAGGAGCCGGAACTCGCGCCCGAGACGGCAGCGGAGGTCACTACTCAGATTGAGGACGCAGGCCAAAGTGAGGACGCAGGCCAGAGTGAGGACGCAGGCCAGAGTGAGGACGCAGGCCAGATTGAGGACGCAGGCCAGATCGAGGACGCAGATCAGATCGAGGACGCAGGTCAGGGGGAGCCGGACCGACGTGATGCGGGCAAAGAGGCTGCTGGCCGGTAGATGCGCGAATACCTCCTTGTCCTGCTGGTGGCAGCAGCCACCACGTACCTGATCAGTGGCGTCTGCCGACGAGTGGCGCTGCAGACCGGGGCGGTGGCCAAAGTCCGCAAACGGGACGTACACGCGATTCCGATTCCTTACTTTGGCGGCGTCGCCATGCTCTGTGGGGTGGCGGCTGCTTTCCTGCTGGCCTTCCAGCTGCCTTTCCTGGGCCGGAGCGCACCGTGGCAACATGACGCGCTAGCGGTCCTGGTAGCTGCGGCGGTGATCTGCGTGGTCGGCGTGCTGGATGACCTGTTCGAGCTCAATGCGCTGGCCAAACTGGCCGGGCAGGTGCTGGCGGCCGGAATTGTGGTCGGCCAGGGCGTGAAAATGTACTGGATCCCGCTTCAGGACGGCACCATCTCGCTGGACAATACGGCCAGCATCGTGATCACCGTGTTCTACATCGTGCTCTGCTCGAACGCGGTGAACTTCGTCGATGGTCTCGATGGCTTGGCCACTGGGGTCGTCGCGATCGGCGCCATCGCCTTCTTCGGCTACTCCTACCTGCTGACCGTTGAGTACGGTCTGCTGCGCGCCACCACCGCGAGTCTGATCATGGTGGCGGTGGCCGGTGCCTGCCTGGGGTTCCTGCCACACAACTTCTTTCCGGCCCGGATGTTCATGGGGGACTCCGGTGCCTTGTTGCTGGGCTTCTTGCTGGCCACGTCGACGATCAGCCTGACCGGTCAAATCGACTACAACCAGATCGAGGCCGGCGCGGGGGGCCTGATTCCCGCCTATCTCCCGCTGGCGTTGCCGTTGGCGATTTTGGCCCTGCCCTTCCTCGACTTGATCCTGGCGTTTGTCCGCCGTACGTTCGCTGGCCAGTGGTGGTTTGTAGCCGACAAACAGCACCTGCACCACCGGCTGCTTCAACGTGGCCACAGCCATCGCCGCGCGGTGCTGCTGATGTATGTCTGGGCCGCGCTGATCTCGTTCGGGGTGATCGCCATCGGGCTGCTGCCGGCGGTGCTGCCGGTGAGCCGCTGGTGGATTGTGGGCGTCGTGGTGGGGCTGGCCATCGTGCTGGCCATCTTCACGGTCGGACCGATCAACCGCCGAGTCGGCCGGAGCCGCAAGGCAAAGATGCCCTGATCAGTCGTGGTGGTGACTTTTTCGACAGTCCGAGGGACTT
>JBBSQO010000185.1:0-5050 GCA_038244025.1 Propionibacteriales bacterium | reverse complement strand
CGGGCCCCGTCCACCGGGCTGGACCCGTGGCCAGGAAATCGACAGCCGGTAGGCATCGAGGTTGAGCGTCTTCATCAGCGCCACATCGTCGCGCCAGCGGTGGTAGTGATCGGCCGCAACGTCACCGGTGTCACCATCGAAGGTGCGACCGGGCGTGTGGGAGAAGGTGTCCCAGATCGAGACCCCGCGCCCACCCTCCGTGGCCGCACCTTCAATCTGGTAGGCCGCAGTGGCGGCTCCCCAGATGAAGCTGTCAGGAAACGTCCGGGTCATGGTCAGGCTCCTTGTCATGATGTAGGGGTCCGCAAGGTCAGCACCTCGACGCCGTACGGATCCAGGTTGATCTGCGCAACCGGAACGCCATCGAGGCTGGTCAGCGCTCCAGCATCGAGGATGGGGGTGACCATGATCGGCTCGGCATGCTGGCTGACCAAAAAGACGAAACGGCGGCCGTCTGCATGCACCACACTGTCGACCATGACCTGCGGGTCATCGACGCGGACCGGGCGCGGCACCTCCGCCACCTCGGCCAGTGCCTGATAGAGGCGCCAGGTATCCTCCGGGTTCACTGCTCCCTGAGCAGCGGCGAGGTACTCGAGCGGATAGCTGCACAGCACCATCCGTCCGAGGCCGTGCTCCTTGACGACAAATGCCGGACGGCCATGGTTGTCAGTGGCAACCACGGTGCCGTCGGTCACCTGGACCGGCAGGTAGGCGCGCCCATTGATGTTGCCGGCGGCCCGGAAAGACAACGTGTCGCCGGCCTTGATGGAGCCGAAGTCCGCATCGAAGGTAAATACCACGACATCATCGACGATCGGGTTGTTGAGACCGTAGACGAGGTCATTCGCCACGCCGAAGAGCTGCTCGGTGTAAATCCACCAGGGACCGCGTTGGAAGTCCGACTCCCCGGCGCAGTACGAGGCATAAACGGTCGCTCCCCGCTCGGCGAGGTCACCCAGCTGGCTCCAGGTCGGCCCGGTCAGCTCCTTGACCGATGGTATGAGATACAGGTCGTAGCCCGCTTGGATGCCGCCATCGGTGGCCTCCCGGATCACGCCCGCCGGAATATCTGCCTCCTTGGCGGCGATGTAGGCCTGTTCGGTGTTCCGGGCTACCAGGTTTCGCTGTACCTCGTCGGTAAACGCATAGCCGTCCGCGAGGTAGGACGAGACCACGATCGCGGACTGCACCTCGGCGCGATCACAGTGCAGGAGGTCGATCGCATCGATGCGCTCCTTGAACGCGGCCAGCTCCTTGAGCGGCGGCTTGGGCTCGCCCTTGTTGGTCGTGATACCGAAATGCAGCTCGAACGGATGGTGGCTGTAGGGACGTTGTCCGAGGAGGTTGTCGTAGTCGGTGTTGTTCCAGGCGATCCAGCCCACTGAACCGGCTAGCAGTGTGTTGTACAGCAGCTGGCGATAGTAGTGGGCCGCGTTCAGCGAGGAGACGAAGTCGGTAGAGACGCCGAACTCCTCCATCACCACCGGCAAGTTAGCGATGGCCGCCAGCTCGCAGACAAAAGCCGCCTTGAGATGTTGGCGGACGATGTCGTTCTCCATCTGGTAGACATGGGGACCGACGAAATCGGTGAACTCGGCCAGGTTGGTAACCGAGAAACCATTGCTGTGACCGGAAACTTCCTCACCCCACGCCCCGTCACCGATCGCGGCAGGCTGGTGCCCGCCGCCCGCACGGACAGCCTGAACCATCAGCCGCGCCCACTCCGTGACCACCTCGGTCGGCGCCTCTTTGCCATAAATGGGAATCTCGTTCGAGATGAGCCACCCCGCGATAGCCGGGTGGTCGGCGAACCGGCGGGTCAGGGTGGAGATGTACCACGCCTGGCGGCCGACCATCCACACATCGGCGTAGATGTCGCGGTCATGACGCCAGGCGGGGTTCCAGTTTTCCCCCGACATGTGCCCGACGATAAAGGTGGGCACCGTCGTCATCGCGTAGTCATGATGCGCATCGAGGAAGTCGGCATAGTGACCGCACAGCTCCTCATCAATCCTGTCCAGGGCGGGCATGAAGTCTGGCCAGTAGAAGAACGACCGGGTCATGTTGAGTCCATGGTCCTTCAGAACTCTCAACTCCTGCCGGACCAACTGCGGGTCGTAGTCCCGCCACATCAACGGTCCACCGGTACGGGACCAGAAGTTAGCGCCGAACCAGAGGACGTCACCGCCGGCTGCAGGCAATTTCCGGAAAGGGCGTTTCATCTCTCATCCTGCCAGGGTTCTGTACCGCTGCTAGGAAGCACCCAACCAGCCTATCTCAGCAGATGATCACGGCCTCGGGGCCGGCGGCCACCAGCTCGCCGATCACCGGGTGGCCGGGCAGCTCGCCGGCGACCAGCAGCCCACCGGACGTCTGCGCGTCCGCCAGCAAGATCAACTCATCCTCGCTCACCGCAGAGCGCAGCTGGGGACGGACCCAGTCGAGGTTGCGGCGGCTGCCACCGGGGACATAGCCAGCGGCCAGCGATTCACGTACCCCGTCGAGATACGGCACCGCGGCGGAGTCGATGACCGCCGAGACACCGCTGGCCCGTACCAGCTTGTACAGGTGGCCCAGCAGCCCGAAGCCGGATACATCGGTGGCACAGCTCACCCCGGCGCCAAGTGCTGCCCGGGAGGCATCCCGATTGAGTGCCGTCATGGCGGCAATCGCCTGCTCGAAGCGCTCGCCGGTCACCTTGTGCCGGTTGTTCAGCACCCCGACACCCAGCGGTTTGGTCAGGGTCAGCGGCAGGCCGGCCCTACCTGCGTCGTTGCGCAGCAACCGGTCCTCATCGGCCAGGCCGGTAACGGCAAGTCCGTACTTGGGTTCCCGGTCATCGATGCTGTGCCCCCCGGCCAGGTAGCAGTGGGCCTCAGCACAGACCTCCGCGCCGCCACGCAGCACCTCGGCGGCCAGGTCGAACGGCACCAGGTCCCGCGGCCAGGCCAGCAGGTTGACTGCGACCACCGGCTCGCCGCCCATCGCATAAATATCCGACAGCGCATTGGCCGCGGCAATCCGGCCCCAGTCATACGGGTCGTCCACCACCGGGGTGAAGAAGTCCGTGGTCAACAGCAGCGCCCGGCCACCCCCGATCCGTACCGCGGCGGCGTCATCACCTTGATCAAGTCCGACCAGCAGGTCCCCACCGGCCAGGCCCCCCGGCAAACCGGACAGGACCCGTTCCAGCTCACCAGGCGGGACCTTGCAGGCGCACCCGCCACCCTGAGCGAACTGGGTGAGACGCAATGACGACGCAGCAGCAGTCATGCCATCAGGGTAGCCAGCGGCCCTATCCCTGGGCGCGGGCGGAAGCCTCTTGCTGTCGCAGCCGTTCCCGCTGCGGGACCACGGTGTACTTGGGATCCTTCGCGGAGGCGAGCCCGGCCTGGAAGACGCCGAACCGGGTCAGCACCGAACCGGCAACACAGGCCAGCCCGCCCACTACCGAGATCGCTCGGGATCTTCGGCCGACCAGGGCGAGTGCTCCCCCGGTCGCGGTACAGGCCCGGGCCGCCTTCATCAGCACACCCGGCCTGCCCTGCCGGTACGGCTCACTCACAAATGGACCCACCCGCCGGCGCAGCAGCTCAGCCGAGGTAAGATCGGCTGCCGCGCCGGCCACGGCCAGCCGGCGGGCAGGGCCAGCCTGATCGCATGGTGTGGCGATCATGGCGATACCACCGGCCGCAGCCGCACCACTGGCACCGAACAGGAACGGCAGCTCACGATACCCCTCGTGCCAGGCCGGTATGGCGGTGTTGGCGATCAAAGCGCCGGTGTAGGTCGCCAACGGCGGGCCCAGCACGGCAGCGCCAATACCGGCCAGCCGCCCCAACCGGGGAAGCTTGCCGGTGACCTCACAGGCGAGTGCCGCAGACGAGAGGCCGGCGAACGGGGCCAGTAGCCAAGAGCCGACCGACAGCGGTGAGGTGATCTTGAAGACCCGCAGCATGTTCAGGAACCGCTCCGGCCGGCCAAGATCATGAATCAGCGCCACCGTGCCGAGAGCGGCGCCCGCCGCCGCCGATGCTCTGGCTACCAACCGCAGCGCGGGCCCATGGGTGACAGCTGCGCCCTCGGCCAGCAGCGCCGAGGCGCCGGCGACCCCGCCGAAGAAGAAGTAGAGCGGCACATCGGGCTGCTTCCAGACCGGCTCCTTCAGCACCGGACGGCCATAGTAGGAAGAGAACTCCGGGTCCGGGACGACCTTCTGCTCCCTCATGATCGCGACCCCAGGAAGGAGGCGACACCGAGACCGAGCAGAGCCACCGCGGCCGCACCGACATGCTGCCAGATGGCCGGCAGGTCGCGGGTGGTGACCACCGGGTCGGGCGGCAGCCCGTACACCTCGGGCTCGTCCATCAGCAAGAAGAAGGCACCGTCGCCACCCACCCCGTCGTCAGGATCCTGGCCATACAGCTGGGCCACGTCGACGCCCTTGGCATGCAGCTCGTCCACGCGGCGCTGGGCCCGCTCCCGCAGCTCACCCACCTCGCCGAACTGGATCGAGTCGGTCGGGCAGGCCTTGGAGCAGGCCGGCTCTTCCCCCGCTCCCAGCCGGTCATAACACATGGTGCACTTGAAGACCCGGCCGTCATCCTTGCGCTGGTCGATGACGCCGTACGGACAGGCAGGCACGCAGTAGCCGCAACCGTTGCAGATATCCTCCTGCACCACCACGGTGCCGAACTCGGTCCGAAACAGTGCCCCGGTTGGGCAAACGTCAAGGCAGGCAGCATGAGTGCAGTGCTTACAGACGTCGGAGGCCATCAGCCACTGAAGCCCATCGTCGGCGGCCTGATCCTCCCCGTGTGCTGTTGGCAGCTGCACCTCCGGCGGCCCGAAGCCTGGCATCCCCAGATTGGTGGCGGGTCGGCTGGGCACCGTGGCCGGTACCGTCTTCTCAATGAACGCGACATGCCGCCAGGTGCTGGCACCCAGCGCTTCGGTGTTGTCATAGGACATGCCGGTCAGCGACATGCCGTCCTCTTCGATGCCGTTCCACTCCTTGCAGGCCACCTCGCACGCCTTGCAGCCGATG
>JBBSQO010000184.1:0-5072 GCA_038244025.1 Propionibacteriales bacterium | reverse complement strand
TGACCTGCACCTGGAGCAAGTCGCGGCCGCCGACTCCGCCCTCGCCGAGACCTGGCGTGGCTTCGCCCGGCGCTTTGTCAAGGTCGCCCGGAAGACCTCGGACGCTGGTTGAGCAACACCGGGAAGAAACCGGCCAGATCAGCCCGATGTGCTCAACCAGCGAGGACCGTCTGGACACGATTAGCGGGAAACCACCTCAAGCATGGGTACGGGATGGTCCAGGCACACCGGACCCCTGATGTATTCCCACATATTAGGGTAGGCTCCCCTCATGTTGTCTGTGCGTGGGATCGCGAAGACTTTCGCGGCCAAGCCCCACCCCGTACCAGCGCTCCAAGGAGCCGATCTCGACGCGGCCGAGGGCAGTTTCACCGCGATTCTGGGGCCGTCAGGGTGCGGCAAGACCACGCTACTACGCATCATTGCTGGCTTCGAGCGGCCCGACAGTGGTGAGATCCGGCTGGACGGCGTGGCAGTCGCCGGACCCGGGCGGCACGTCCCACCTGAACGGCGCGGCATCGGCATCGTCCCCCAGGAGGGTGCGCTGTTTCCGCACCTGAGCGTGGCCGGCAACATTGCCTTTGGACTCACCTCCCGCCGGCTCCGGCACACCGGATCGGCAGGCAGCAGAGCCTCAGCCAAACGCCGCGAACGGGTGGATGAGCTGCTCGATCTGATCGGCCTGAACGGTTATCGCGACCGGAGTCCGGCCGAGCTGTCCGGCGGCCAGCAGCAACGGGTCGCCCTGGCCCGGGCGCTCGCTCCGGACCCCCGGCTGGTCCTGCTCGATGAGCCCTTTGCCGCACTCGACGCGAGCTTGCGGGCCGAGCTGCGCGAAGAGGTACGTGGCGTCCTGGCCCGGGTGGGCGCTACCGCGGTGCTGGTCACCCATGATCAGGAAGAGGCGTTGTCACTAGCCGACCAGGTCGCGGTGATGCGGACCGGCCGCATTGTCCGGACGGGCTCTCCTCGTGACGTTTACCTTTCCCCGGGCGACACCGAAACGGCTTCCTTCCTCGGCGACGTGGTGTCGCTGCCTGGCCGGCTGCTGACTGGGCCAGATAGATCGGCTGCTTATGCCGAGTGCGCCCTGGGTTGTCTCGCAGTCGGTGCCCGGGCAGCCGACGCTGCCTGTCCCGATGGGCAGTGCACCGTGATGCTGCGACCTGAGCAGATTCAGTTGTCCGAGGGCGGGGTTCCGGCCCAGGTCGTCGGCGCCACCTATTACGGTCATGACGCACTGGTCCAGCTCCGACTCGGCCCGGATGGCAGCGGCGCGGCCCTGCTGCTTCGCACCCACGGCCACACCCTTCCCGAGATCGGCGCGACGGTCACGGTCGGTGTCGACGAGACCGCGACGGCGTACGTCGGCAACGCTGTATAGCCACGAGTCTTCCCTGCCTGGTAAGAAAACACTGCCCGCTAACAATCAATGGCCTGTAACAAACGATGAGTTGTCGATGCGGATGACCACCAGGCCCGTTCCGAGATGGAAAGGTTCACCGATGCTTTTGACCCGTATCCTGGCGCGCCAACGCCGCGCCCTGGCCGCCATCGTGGCGACCGTGCTGCTCGGCGCCGGGCTGACTGCCTGCGGTGGCCCGCCGGCTGACCAGGCCGGGGCCGACAGCTCCGGGCCGCTGACCGTCTACACGGGACAGCACGAGGCGCTGGCGCAGCAGCTGGCAAACGAGTTCACCAAGGCCAGCGGCATCAAGGCCCAAATCCGGGCCGGTAGCGATGTCGAGCTGGCCAACCAGATCATCACCGAAGGTAGCAAGTCCAAGGCAGACATCTTTCTGTCCGAGGAGCCAGCGCCAATGGCCCTGGTCGCCAGCAAGGGTTTGCTGTCCAAGGTGGACCAGGCCACGCTGGACAAGACGAACAAGGACTACAACCCAACCGACGGGCTCTGGCTGGCCTGGGCGGCCCGAGCCCGGGTGATCACCTACAACCCGAAGCTGATCAAGAAGAGCGAGCTGCCGAAAAGCATCATGGACCTGGGCGATCGGAAGTGGAAGGGGAAGTTCGGCTATGCGCCGAGCGGCGCCTTTGTCGGCACCGTCACCTACCTGATCAACACCCGGGGCCCGGAAGCGACCCGTACATGGCTGGAGGGCATCAAGACCAACGGTAAGAACCTCGGCAGCAATGGTGCGGTCCGGGATGCCGTTGAGGCCGGTCAGATCGACTTCGGCTTGCTGAACCACTACTACTGGTACCTCAAGGCCGAGGAGCGCGGCGGGACCGACAAGATGATCTCCCGCCAGTACTATCTCGGCCATCAGGATCCCGGGGCGCTGGTCTTCCCGTCCGGCGCCGGGGTGCTCCAGTCCAGTGCTCCCCAAGTGGAGGCGCAAAAGTTCCTGGGCTGGCTGGCCAGCCCGACAGGTGGCCAGCAGATTGTCGCGAAGGACAGCCCGCAGTACCCGCTCTCCCCCAAGGTGCACAGTGCTCTCGACCTGGAACCCCTGGCCAAGCTGGATCCGCCCAAGCTGAAGGCCGGCGACCTGGCCAACCCGGAGAAGGCGCAGCAGCTGCTCGTCGACGTCGGCATCATCTGATCCGGCGGTGAGCCGTACGACCAGAACTCAGCGGCAAGCGAGGCCGGCGACGGTCCGGCCCCCTGCCCCGCTGGCCCTTGCCTGCGTCGTGGTTGCCGCGTTCGCCCTTGCCCCGCTGGGGTATGTGCTGGTCCGTGGCGGCGGAAGTCCCGGTCGCCTGCTTCACCTGCTGGGGGCGCCGACCACGCTGGGGTATCTCCTGCACACCGTCCTGCTCGCGGTGGTCGTCCCGGTGGTCTGCGTCGTGTTGGGGCTGGCACTGGCCGTGCTGGTCGTCCGTACCGACCTGCCCGGACGTCGCTGGTGGGCGGTGCTGTTCGCGCTGCCACTCGGCATCCCATCCTTCGTCAGCTCCTATGCCTGGGTGGCGACCAGCTATCAGCTGGCGCCGTCCTCGACCGCGCTGTTCGGACTCGACGGCGCAGTGGTCATCCTCAGCCTTTCGCTGTTCCCGTACGTGTTCCTGCCGGCCGTGGCCACCCTGCGCGGCCTGGACCCGGCCCAGGAGGAGACGGCCCGGGCCCTCGGCCGGGGCCGATGGTCGGCCTTCATCCAGATCGTCCTGCCACAGCTGAAACCCGCCCTGACCGGCGGTGCGTTGATCATCGCCTTGCACATGCTGGCCGAGTACGGCGCGCTGGTCCTGCTGCGCTATCCGACGCTGACCACAGCCATCATGGCCCGTTACGAGTTCGGTCGCCAGGTTGAGGCCTTGCTGCTCTCCACCCTGCTCACCGTAGTGTGCCTAGTGCTGCTGGTCGCCGACGTGCTGCTCCGGGGGCGAATCTCAGCGCCGCGGCTGGGCTCTGGAGTGGCCAGGGTGGGCACGCCGCAGCGGCTGGGTTGGTGGCGGACGCCGGCATTGCTCGCCGCCGTACTGGTGGTGGCGGCCTCCCTCGGTGTCCCACTGGCCAGCATCCTGAACGGTCTGGCCGAGAAGATCCTGACCGGCGGGCTCGGTGGTTTTGACTGGACCGGACTGGCCACAGCCGCCGGAGTCACCGCCCAGGTGGGTGCCCTGGCCGCCGTGGCCGCGACCATCGCCGCGGTCCCGATCAGCCTGCTCACCACCCGCTACCCCGGTCCGCTGAGCCTGGTCACCGAACGCGCCACCTGGGTGGCCCGGTCGCTGCCGGGCATCGTCGTCGCCCTGGCTTTCGTCTACCTGGCCGCCCACTACTTCTATCCGCTGTATCAGTCCATGACCCTGCTGGTGATCGGCTATCTGGCGCTGTTCCTGCCGCTGGCGGTCAGTGCCCAGCGTGCAGGCTTCATCCACGCCGCACCCCGATATGACGAGATGTCCCGAGTGCTGGGGCATGGCCCGTGGCGGACGTTTGCCCGGGTGACCATGCCGCTGGCGCTGCCAGGCATCGCCTCGGGAGCCATGCTGGTCTTCCTCGACGTCGGTAAGGAGCTCACCGCCACCCTGCTGCTGCGCCCCACCGGCACCTCGACGCTGGCCACCGCACTGTGGACCGAGACCGAGCTGCTGGACTTCGGCGCTGCGGCCCCTTATGCCCTGGCGCTGATTGCCGTCTCCGCGATCCCGGCCTACCTGCTGGCCCGCCGGATGTTGCGCTGACCAGCGGACGGCTGTACCGGGTCTGTCAGACAGCAAGGCGCGATGCACGTCACCGCATCCCGCACATCATCGGTCACCTCAGGCCGGCCCTGTAGTCGCTGTGCCGTGCTGGCCAGCGCATCCTGACGACGCAGATAGGCCGCCTGTGCATGTACGGCGTCCCGCAGGTAACCCTGCAAAGACGTACCCTACTCGGCCGCTGCCGACCGAATCTTTTCAAGATCGTCTGGAGCCACGTCCCGGATCAGTACATTTGGCATCGGGCCACGCTATCAAGTCAGATAGCACGGTTGCGAGCAGGTTCTTGGACTCGCAGAGCATTTTTTGTCGGAGGGAACGGGCAGACTCTTAGCCATGATCGATCACATTGGTGTTCAGGTCGGCGACGTCGAGGCGTCGCTCGCCTTCTACCTGCACAGCTTCGCCCCGCTCGGAATGCACGAGGTGGTGCGTTTTCCGCACGGCGACTCGTTCGTCGTTGGCCTATCCGGTCCCGACGGCGTCCCCAACTTCTGGCTCAGTCCAGCCACCGACGGCGAGGCGCGGGAGATCCACCTGGCTTTCCGGGCCGCCGACCGGCACGCCATCGACGCCGTATACGGCGCCGCAGTAACAGCGGGCGCAGAAGTGCTGCACGCCCCACGTGAGTGGCCCGAGTACCACCCCGGCTACTACGCCGTGTTCCTGCGCGATCTCGATGGCCACAATGTCGAAGCCGTCCACCACGGGGGCTGATCAGCGCCCGGTGTCCTGCTCACGCTGGCTGCTGGCGCCGGGCGTCCTGCTCACACTGGCTGCTGGCGCCGAACGCTGCGCCGACCGGCAGACCGAGTCCCTGGGTCAAGTATCTAGTGGTCCGTCTGTGTTTTAGCTGACATTTGCGAGGGCGACGCGTCCGCGGGCGACTTTGGTCAAGATGTCGT